>JAJDZQ010000043.1 GCA_022824565.1 Anaerolineae bacterium
GTCCCGCCATCAGTGTACTAAAAGACTCATCGGCTTGGCAAGGCTATTTTGCTTCGCGATAGACGACATGCCGGCGCAGGTAGGGGTCGTACTTGCGCAACTCGAGCCGCTTCTGCGTGTTGCGCCGACTCTTTTCGGTGATGTAGATGTGTCCGCTTTCGGTGCTGCGCATTTTGACGACGATGCGCTGTCCTCGCTTTGCCATGGGCTTCCCCCCTTATGTCTTTCGCTTGCGGTCCGCCGCAGCGGTCGCAGAGCCTCCGATGAGATTTGAACTCATGACCTCGCCCTTACCAAGGGAGCGCTCTACCCCTGAGCTACGGAGGCAAAAAAAAAGTGGGCCGGACTGGATTCGAACCAGTGTAGGCTCTCGCCAGCGAATTTACAGTCCGCCCCCTTTAGCCACTCGGGCACCGACCCAATTGAATCTTCGGCTGTTAAGCCAGAGCCACCACCGGGACTCGAACCCGGAACAACCTGTTTACAAAACAGGTGCTCTGCCAATTGAGCTATGGTGGCGGGCAGAGCATGTTATCACGCGGCAACGCGCAACTCAAGGTTCGTTTCCCAAAGATGGGCAACGCTCGCCATTCTACGCTGTCTCCAAACCCATGTCAAGAGCCGTGCGTTGCCCCCACAGCCCAAAACCCTCCCCCAAAATGAGGGAGGGGCTTCAAAGCCTGTTGAATCAATGAAAGCGATCCCCTTCCCTCGTTCTGGGGGAAGGGGCCAGGGGGTGGGGGCTGTGAGCAGCTGCCTAGCGACGCCGGCCCGGACGCCGACCGCGCCGTCCATCCATCATCAGCATCTCGCTGCTGACGGTCTGCGACTGATAGGCATAGCGCTCCATCTGCATCGCGCTTTGCTGGGCGGCGAGGATCATGGCGCAGCCATCGCGCAGGCAACGCAGCACATCGTCGCCAGGTCCCGTCTGCGTCAAGACTACTTGCGACCGCTCGGAGTAGCGAAGATGCTGTTCTTTCTCGTAGTGTGCAGAAGCGGAAGCGAAGTACAGCCGGCCGCCATCGCCCTCGGCGAACAACTGCGTCTGTGCGGCCGCGAACTGCTTGCGCTGGCTCATCTCGAATTGACGCTCGGTCGTCATCACCACACTGAGTTTGGGCTGCTGTTGATAGCGCTCCAACGCCGATTCGGCCGTGTGCCGCGCGCGCTCTGCTGCCTTGAGCTGTTCGGTTCGCTCTGCCAGAGCAGTGATAGCTTGGCGGAAGCCATTGCTCAGCCACGCCTTTTTCTCTAGCAATCGATTAATTTGCGCGTCGGCAAATTTGAGCGATTGCGCGCTCCTATGCAGCGTAAGCGCTTGCGAGTCAATCGTTTCTTGCGCTTTGTGCAGATCGCCCCGCGCCGACGCCAGTTCAGCCTGGGTGGCGTGGAGCTCCATTTGGCTGGCGGCCAAGGCATGATGCAGCGCGGAAAACTCGCTCATCACTTTATCGACTCCACCTGCGACCATCAGCGCGATGATGCCGCAAGCGATTATCAAGCCCAGCAGCCGCGACCAGAACCTGGATCTATGACGAACAATTCCTGTGGACTTCATATTGACCTCCGGATAAGCATTCTATTGACGGAAAATCTACGAACGAAGCCAGCAAGTTGCCCTGCTGTCGCTAGTGTATCGCATCCGGCGAGATAATGCCAACAGTTGTGCCTTTGCGAATCGCCAGCTTGACTTCGCCGATTGCTTTGGTGACTTCGATATCGCGCGGGCAGGCCGGCGTGCAATTGAAGATCGTGCGGCAGCGCCAGACGCCATTGGGCTCGCCCAGCACATCCAGCCGTTGCTCGCCCGCTTGGTCGCGCGTATCAAAAATGAAGCGATGCGCCTGGACGATCGCCGCCGGACCGACATACTGCTCGTTCGCCCAAAAGCTGGGGCAGGCGGTCGTGCAGCAGGCGCAGAGGATGCACTTGGTGCTGTCATCAAATTGCTCGCGGTCGCTCTGGGTTTGCAGACGTTCGCGCCCATCGGCGGGCAGCGGCTCGTCATTGACAAAGAAAGGCATCACCTGCTTGTAATGGTCAAAGAAGGGCTGCATATCCACGATCAGGTCTTTGATGACGGGCAAGCCCAAAATCGGCTCGACCTGAATCTTCGCGCCGAGATCGCGCACGAGGATCTTGCAAGCCAGACGGTTGACGCCGTTGATGCGCATGGCATCGGAGCCACAGACGCCGTGCGCGCAAGAACGCCGCAGCGAGAGGCTGCCATCCTGCTCCCATTTGATGCGATGCAGCAGCTCCAGCACGCGGTCGGTCGGCTCGACCTCGTTCAGTGTGAACTCTTGCCAATAGGGCTTTTGCCGGTCGGGCACATCTGGGTTGCGCCGTCTGATTTTGAAAGTGACATCCATGTTGGTCAAGTCTCCCTGGTTGGCGGGTGGCTCAATGAGCGCCTCTTACCCATTTTCTCGCGAGCGACTTGCGAAAGCCGCCCCTGCGACTGCCATTCAGTATACCGGTTAATAGACCCGTTCTTTCGGGCGGAATTTTTGCTGGTCTTCGGCGATGCCTTGCGCGATCTCTGCTTCCCACAACGACAGGTCGACCTTTTTGTCAAAGCTGGTTTGGATGCTTGGCGCAGCCCAGTTGCCATCATGCTGCGCCAGCGAATGCGCCAGGTAATTCTCGTCATCGCGCTGTTGATGATCTTCGCGGCTGTGGGCGCCACGGCTTTCTTTGCGCTCGCTGGCCGCGCGGGCAGTTACATCAGCCAGGTCGAGCAGGCAGCCAAGTTCCCAGGCTTCCATCAGATCGGTGTTGAAGACGCGCGACTTGTCATCGATATGCAAGTCGTTGTAGAACCGTTCGCGCAGCTCTGCGAGGTCGTTCATTCCCTGCTGCAAGGTTTCTTGCGTGCGGAAGACGCCGACATTGTCCATCATCGTTTGCTGCATTTTTGCGCGCAGCTCGCCGGGGCGCGATTTGCCACTCCCCTGGCGGATGCGCTCGAACTCAGCCTGGATTTCGGCGCCGGCATCTTTGGGCAGGTCTGTCCAATCGACGCTTTTGACATAGTCAGCCATGCGCAGGCCGCCGCGCCGCCCAAACACCACCAGGTCGACCAGCGAGTTGGTGCCGAGTCGGTTTGCGCCATGCACGCTGACGCAGGCTGTCTCGCCAGCGGCAAATGCGCCCGGCATAAGCGTCCCGGCGGCGTCAATCACCACCTCGGCCTCGACATTGGTGGGGATGCCGCCCATGGCATAATGCGCGGTCGGCTGGACAGGCATGGGCTCGTGCACGGGGTCGACGCCCAGATAAGTGCGACAGAAATCCAGAATATCGGGCAATTTGCGCTCGACAGTCGCGTCATCAATGAAGTCGCTGCGATCTTTGCCCTCTTCGGCAAAGTAGCGGTTGACTGTCTGGGGGCGGATATCCAGGTGCACATAGCCGCGATTTTTGATGCTGCGCCCGGCGCGCGTCTCCAGATAAATGGCGCGGCTGACGACATCGCGCGATGCCAGGTCTTTGGCGCTGGGCGCATACCGTTCCATAAAGCGCTCGCCACGGTCGTTGATTAGCACGCCGCCTTCGCCACGCACGCCTTCGGTGATCAAGATGCCCATGCGATAGATGCCGGTCGGGTGAAACTGGAAAAACTCCATATCCTGCAGGGGCACGCCGCGCCGCAGGGCGATTGCCGCGCCATCGCCGGTCAGGGCATGCGCATTGCTCGTCACTGACCAGCAACGTCCCCAGCCACCGGTGGCAAAGAAATTGGCTTTGCCATGAAAGATGTGGAATTCGCCCGTGCCCAGCTCGATAGCCACAACGCCAGCACAGACGCCATCCACGACGATCATATCAACCACCTGGAATTCGTCGAAGAAGGTCACATCGTTTTTGATGCACTGTTGATACAGTGTTTGCAAGATCATGTGCCCGGTGCGGTCGGCGGCATGACAGGCGCGGCGCACCAGTTCTTTGCCAAATTCGCGCGTATGTCCGCCGAAGCGGCGCTGGCTGATGCGCATGGCGGATGTGCGGTCGAATGGCAAACCCATGTGCTCCAGCTCGATCACGGCATCGACTGCATTTTCAGCGAGGATCTTGGCAGCGTGCTGGTCGGTCAGGTAGTCGCCACCTTTGATCGTGTCGTAGGTGTGATAGATTGGCTTGTCGTCGTCCAGGTTGCCCAGCGCCGCGCCGATGCCGCCCTGTGCCGTGCCGGTGTGGCTGCGCGTCGGGTACAATTTGCTGACCACAGCGACATCCGCGCCGCCTTTGCTGGCATAGAGCGCCGCCATGAGGCCTGCCCCGCCCGCGCCGATGATGATCGCATCATGCTTGTGTATTTGCATTCCACCCCCAATGCGGCCGATTCAACCTATCGTCTTTATTCGTCGTGTTCATCCAAATAGGCTTGCAGTGCAACTGGCAATTCTTCGCCGCGCAGCTCATAGACTTCGGCTGTGGCAAACATGGCTTCTTCGATAATCTTTTTCTCGAGTGGCACAAAGAGCGCCGCCGCTCCCAAAGCCAGCAAGACCGCCGCCATCACTGTGCAGAATGCTACCGCTGTGCGCCGCGCAAAGTCGTGCCCACTGGTGTAGTCGGTCAATACATAACGCAAGCCATTGAAGCCATGCAGCACCACCAGCACCAGCAAAAACAGGTCATAGATTCGCCAGATGAAGACGCCGCCCGCCGCATAGCTCCAGCGGTGATAGACGAATTCGACCGCGCTGGGTACGCCGCCTATCTCGCCATTGACTGCCAAAGTGCCGGTCACATTCTGCGCGGCTGTGATATCGAATACGCCCTGCACTACATGCATGATCGCCAGATGGCCAAAAACCAGCGGCACAATGGCGATGCCACTGACGCGCATGAAAGACCACCAAAATTTTTCGACCGGACTGCTGGAAAGCTGCCGAGACTGCACGCCGGGTTCGCCACGGACGAGGCTGTAGAGCGCCGCCAGCACAATCGAAGCTGCCAGGACAGCCACAAAGCCGGCGATGAATGGCAACTGCTCGAGGATAGAAAAGACCACCACATCCAACATCTTGTGGCTGGCGATGGCGCTTTCATGCACATAAAAGTCGATGACATGCCCCAGCATGCCCAGGAAGACCGGCGCCAGCAGGATGCAGGTGAACAACAGCACAGCCACAGCCGCCCGCGCTTGATGCCGCCACAACTGCGGATTCCAGTCGAAGATGATAATGCGCAAACCATTAAAAGCGTGATAAACAACCGCGAAGACCAAGCCGAATTCGCCAATGGTGAAGATAGGCGACTGGTAGGCGGCGATCGCTTTGACATACAAGTCTGGGTAGAAGACCGCCCAGGATGTATCGACCACATGCAGCGCCAGGAAGAGCGCAACGCCCACGCCAGTCAGCCGGTGCAGCACCCAACTCCATTGACCGATCGCGCCACGATAGCGCAGGGTCTCTCTGACCGTCAGCACCAGAGATGTCATGCCGATGCCTTTCTCTTGTCTGCCCGCACAACAGGGCGGATTGTATCACGAGCAACGGGCGCTGTCCAATTGCAGCCCCGACAAGCCTGTGTTGACCTGCGGGGGAATCGCTGTAAGCTGAACGCAATGGAAGCGGAGGCAACGCAATGGAAGAAATGGTAGCCCTAATCAGCACTCTGGATGGATTGAGCCTGGTCATCGGCGCGGTGATTGGCTTGCTGGCCGCCATCGGCTATATGGCGCTGAGCAGCAGAACCATCGGCAAGCGAGTCGAGCAAGCTCTCGAAAAGCAGCAGGGCGAATACGAAGACCTGTCGAAAGAACTCAAGTCGACCTTCAGCAGCCTCTCGCAAGAAGCGCTGACCAGCAGCCAAGAGAGTTTTCTAACCCTCGCCAACGACAAATTCGCCGACCAGACGCAACGTCACACCAGTGAGCTGGACGGCAAAAAAGAGTTGATTGAAACGCAGCTGCAGAATATTTCCAAGGAACTGAAAACAGTGCCGACGGAATTGGAGAAAAATCAGCAGCATGTCAGTGAAGCCTTGGGCAAAACCACGGAACAACTTAAAGAATCGAACGAGAGTTACCTGAACCTGATCACCGAGAGAGCTGAAACACAGACCAAGCAACACACCAAGGAACTGGAGACCAAGAAAGAGTTGATAGACCAGCGCTTGACCAACATGGACTCCAAGCTGGGCAAAGTTGAGCGGCTGATAACTGATCTGCAAACAGACCGCAAAGCGCAGTACGGCGCGCTGGATGACCAGCTCAAGACGTTGACGCAGACGACATCGCATTTGCAGAAGGCGCTGGCCGACAACCGTGCGCGCGGGCAATGGGGCGAGCGCATGGCCGAGGACATGCTCAACTTTATGGGCTTGGTCGAGGGCGTCAACTACACCAAGCAAAGCGCGCTTGATGATGGCACACGCCCCGACTTTACTTTCCGATTCCCGAATCAGAAATCGCTGAATATGGACGCGAAGTTTCCGCTGGACAATTACCTGCGCTTTGTTGAGGCAGACAACGATGTGGAGCGAAAAGAGTTTAGCCAGAAATTCCTGCGCGATGTCAACCAGCGCGTCAACGAGATCCAAAAGCGGGGCTATATCGCCGCTGAAACGCTGGACTGCGTGCTCATCTTCATTCCCAACGAACAGGTCTATCGCTTCATCTATGAACAAGACCAGCGGATTATTGACGAGGCGCTCAAGCAGCGGGTCATTATGTGCTCGCCACTAACGCTCTACATCGTGTTAGCGGTGATCCGGCAAGCCGCAGAAAACTTCAACATTGAACAGCGCTCGCAAGAGATCGTCAATGTCGTCAACGAAATCCGCACGGAATGGGACAAATACACCGGGCAGATGGACAAGCTGGAACGACGATTCAAGGGCATGAACGACGACTTCAACGTGCTGACCGGCACGCGAACCCGACAGATGGACAGAAAATTCGTCAAGATCGACAGCTTCACACAAGACCCAACCTGGCAAGTCCGTGGCGAAAATAAGCCGAGCCTGCCAAAGCCGAAAGCTTGAATTGCCGTTCTAGCTGCGCGTCTTCGCCACCAGCCCCAGCAAGGTCTTGGCAATCAGATCGGGGTTATGGCGGATGGTATCTTGCTTTTGCCACAGCGCTCGCTTGCCCGATTGCGTATCGGCGACATCAGCCAGCTCTGGCTTGACATTCATGGTTTTGATTTTGTGAATCTCGTCCGGCGTCGGCAGCAACACATTGACCCGCTCGCGGGCATACAATTCCAACAGCTCATTGCTGGGGCGCGTCGAATTAAGCACGACATAATCCAAGATGCCCAAACCCAGATAGGAAACAACCTGCTGCACATGGTCGGACAGCGAATAGTCGTCAGTTTGGCCGGGCTGGGTGGTGGTGTTGCAGACATAGACCTTGAGGGCGCGGGAATCGCGAATGGCTTGCGAGACCTCCTTGAATGCCAGGCAGGCGATGACGGTGGTGAAGAGGCTGCCAGGCCCGATGGTGATTAAGTCGGCCTGCTGCAGCGCCTCCAGGCAGGGGGCATAGGCAGTGGCTTCGGGATTCTGCACAAAGATTCGCTTGATAGCGGCTTTGTCCAGCTGGCGCACATTGAATTCCTGCTCGACGATCGTGCCATCCACCAGCTCGGCGCAGATGTGGGTATTCTCTTCGGTTACGGGATAGATGCGCGCTTGCACATCCAAAAAACGGCTGATTTGCCCGATGGCGGTGGTGAAACTGTCGGACATCTGCGTCAGTGCGGCGATGAACAGGTTGCCGAAAGCCATGCCATCCAGTTGGGCGTTGCCGGGCGCGGCGATACGATGCTGCATCACACGAGTCAGCAGCGAGTCGTCATCCAGGGCGAGGGTTGCCAGGGCGTTGCGGATATCGCCAGGCGCAGGTATCTGGGCGAATTCGCGGACGATGCCCGTGCTGCGTCCCGTATCGGTCACAGCGATGATGCCTGTGAGTTGCTCTGTGTGGCGCTGCATGCCCTGCATAATCTGCACCGCGCCCAAACCACCGCCGATAGAAACCACTTTCAGCCCGGATTTTCCCATTGCCGCCTCAATATCTTCGCTCGACAGGCGCACAGTATAGCGCAAAATAGCCGGCGCGTTGGATGGCAACCTGCCAATCGTTTGCGCCCTGCTCGCTCGCTTAGATGTGTCATAATGCTGGTGAACATCGGCAGCGAACAATGGATGGCCAGATCTTGGTTGCGTCACAATTCGAGCGCGCGGGTTTCTTGATTATCCTGGCAGGCTATCTGCTGGTTGGCGGGCTGTTTGCCCTATACACGCCAGCCTGGCAAGCGCCTGACGAGCCAGCGCATTACAACTATATCCGCCAGCTAGCTGAGCGTGGCTGCTGCCCGCGCATCGAGCCTGGCGACTGGGACAGCGCAGCGCTGTCGCTGTTGACCAGCACACGTTTCGCTCCCGAGCACCTGCACCTGCTGCCCGACATGCAATACGAAGATCATCAGCCCCCCCTGTATTACCTGTTGGCGGCGCCGCTGTTCCGGCTGGCGAATGGTGAGTTGGTCGCGCTGCGGCTATTCAGTGTCGCGCTGGGAGCGGGCGTGGTTGCGCTCAGCTTCGTCATCAGCCGGCGACTGCTGCGGGACCAGCCACATATCGCGCTGGCCGTGATGGCGCTGGTGGCATTTCTGCCTCAGCATGTCGCGATGCTGGCAGCCGTCAACAACGATGCGCTGGCAGAACTGCTAGTGGCTTTATGCCTGTTGTGGATTCTGGGTTATCTGGATGTGGATACCCCTCTCAGCCCGCCCGACAAGTCTGGGGGCAGCGAATCGCGCGTGGATGCTGTTGGAAGCGTGGGCAAGAAAGGCCATGTAGATAGGTTTTCCCGCTCGCTTTGGGCGGCTGGCTTGCTGGTCGGTGCGGCATTCATCACCAAGATCACCATCTATTTCCTGGCGCTGCTGGTCCCCTTGGCGGTCTGGCTGCGCTGGCGCGAAGAGGAGCGCGAATTGTCCGAGCTGGCGCGTTCGCTGGCCGTGTTTGCGCTGGTGGCGGGCGTGATCGGCGGGCTTTGGTGGCAGCGCAATGCGCATGAATACAACTTCCCCGACATGCTGGCTTTGGGCGCGCACGATGCGGTCGTGGCAGACCAGCTGCGCACTGCCGACTACATCGCCACAAATGGACTGGTCGCTTACCTGACAGGCATGGCCAGCACACTAATAAGGAGTTTCTTCGGGCAATTCGGCTGGATGGCGCTGCCTCTGGATGGGGTGCTGGGCGGCTGGCTTTATCGTCTGGTTGGTCTGCTACTGTTGTTTGGCATGGCTGGCGCATGGCCGGGCATGAAGCGCATAACCAGGTCGGCGCGCATCATCCTGCTCGGCGCGGTCGGGTTGGTCCTGCTGCAGACGTTCTATTACAACCTCGAATTTGTGCAGTGGCAGGGGCGCTATTTCTTCCCGGCGCTAATCCCCCTGTCGCTGATCGTGATATGCGGCGCGAATCACTGGCTGCGGCGCTGGGTATGGGCGCGCTGGCTGCTGACGCTGGGGCTGATTTGCCTGCCAGTCGTGGATGTGATTCTGCTATTTCGGGTGATCGTGCCGGGCTTGTCGCCTTAGGCAGTCGCTTTTCGCGCTGCGACCTATTTGCTCACGCGGGTCACATAGGCCTGGTCTTCCAGGTTGACTTTCACGACATCGCCGACATTGATGAACATGGGCGCGCTGACCTCAAAACCGCTTTCCAGCTTGATCTTCTTGGTGGGGCTGTTGGCTGTGTCGCCGGCGATAGCGGCTTCGACTTCGATGACAGCGTATTCCATCGTCTTCGGCAGCTCGTAGTCGATGATTTCGCCAGCATAGCTCAACAGCTTGATTTCCATGCTGTCTTTGATGAACTTGAGGTCATCGCCAAAGATGGCGCGATTCAATTGTGGCTGTTCATAGGTTTCCGTATTCATGAAGGTCACAAAGTCGTCATCGGCAAAGAGGTATTCGACGCGCAGGGCTTCGACGCGGATGTCTTCTACGCGTTCGCCAGAATTAAAGGTCATTTCAAAAGTAGCGCCGCTGCGCAGGTCGCGCACGGTCACGCGGATGGTGGCTTTGCCGCGGCCTGGCTTGTGATGCCGGTATTCCAGCACGCGGTAAAGGTTGCTGTTCTGCGTGAAAGTCGTGCCTTTGCGCAGTTGATTCACATCGATCATAAGGGCAGGTTCCTCGCGCTTGTTGGGGGCTGGCGGTCAGCAAGAGTATACCAGCCGCATGGCGCGTTAATCCAGCGTGGCCAGCGCTTCGATTTCCACCAGCGCGCCCACGGGCAAACCACCAGCCTGCACTGTCGAGCGAGCGGGCGGATTGTTCGGGAAGAACTCGGCATAGACAGCGTTGAACGCGGCGAAGTCTGCTATATCAGCCAGAAAGACGGTGGTCTTGACAACCTTGTCCAGGCTGCTGCCAGCGGCTTCCAAAACGCCTTTGACATTGTTCATGGATTGCCGCGTCTGCGCTGCGATGCCGCCTTCGCGCAGGGACGATGTGCCCGGGATGAGCGGGATCTGCCCGGCTGTGAAGACAAAACCGTTGGCGATGATGCCTTGTGAATACGCGCCCACCGCGGCCGGCGCATGATCAGTAGAAATGACTTGCTTGGGCATGAGATGGTCCTCGCTCCGCTATTCCCTGCGCAAAGGCATTGTGGTCGCTATGCCCTGGATGTCAAGGGAGAGGATATGCGCAGAACAAGGTGGCAGCCGTCTCTCTCGCGCCACTGTGGTATCATCATCAGAGATATATGGGCAGAGGGCAAAGTCATGGCACAGGCAGACCCCAGCACGCCAGTGAAGACAATTGAAGAAGAGCCGGCAGTCGCAGAGCTGCCGGACGACATCTACGATGATGACGAGCCGACAACGGAAGAGTTGGTCGAAGGCCTCCGACAAAGTCTGCGCGATGTAGAAGCCGGCCGAACGCGACCTGCTCGCGAGGTAATGGCCGAGATTCGCAAGCTGCTTGCCGCTGATGCCAACGCAAGTTGATTTCTCAGCCAGGTTTACTCGCGATTTGCGGCGCTTGGCCAGGAAGTACCCAATGCTTGCCGACGAAATAGATGGGCTGATTTCCCAGTTGGAAATGGATTATCGGCCGGGCGTTCGGCTGAGTCGCGTCGGTCGCAGTGTCTACAAAGTCCGCCTGCCAAATCGCTCCGCCAGGCGTGGCAAGAGCGGCGGTTTCCGCGTCATTTACCAGGAACGCGCTGGCGCACTGGTGCTGCTGCTGCTGATTTATTCCAAATCCGAGCGCGCCGACATCCCCGACGATGTCATCCGCCGCGTCATCGCCGAGTTTGCTTAACCTGCCGTTGGCTTCTGTAGCACATTGTCGCTGCAAGATTTGGCTAATGCCAGGCAACATCCCGCACAGAGCAACAGAGCCTGGCCATGTGCTATCATCTCAACAGATCATCAATCAGGCAAAGGGACGAGGCATGGCACAGGCAGACCCCAGCGCGCCAGTCAAGACAATAGAAGAAGAGCCGGCAGTCGCAGAGATGCCGGACGACATCTACGATGATGACGAGCCGACAACGGAAGAGTTGGTCGAAATGCTGCGGGAAGCGCTGCATGATGTAGAAGCAGGCCGAACGCGACCATTCGACGAGTTATTGTGCAGATTGAACGCCATTGCCGCCGAAGATGCCAAGGAAAATTGAACACAGTGTTCCTTTCGACAGAGAGTCGGAGAGACTAAGTCGAAAGTATCGATCGCTGCCTCGTGAGCTAACACGCCTGCGTCAACAATTCCTGGCTGGCGCGCTGCCCGGGATTCGCTTGTCTGGCGTCGGCCACCATGTCTACAAAGTCCGCCTGCCAAATCGCTCCGCCAGGCGTGGCAAGAGTGGTGGTTTCCGCGTCATTTACCAGGAACGCGCTGGCGCACTGGTGCTGCTGCTGCTGATTTATTCCAAATCCGAGCGCGCCGACATCCCCGATGATGTCATCCGCCGCGTCATCGCCGAGTTTGAGACCTGACCAGCCAGCGGCAGTTATCTGCCCCGCCGGCCACAACAGCGCTTGAACTTCAATCCGCTGCCACAGGGACAGGGGTCATTGCGGCCCGCTTGCCGGAAGGCTTTTTCCAGTTCAGAATCATAATGGGCCATTTGCAGCATGACATTGGCCGGTGGACGCCGCTGTGACAATTCGCCGGCCATGAACTGCATGGTCGGGCGCACATGGTTGAAGAAGGCGCGGTAGCCAGCGCACAGGTAGTTCAAGCCGCTTTCGCCTGTTGGTGTTTTGATGAAGCGGTTTTTGGGGCAGCCACCATTGCAGACGAACTTCACTTCGCAGTCCAGGCAGTATTGCGGCAGGGTATCGCGCTTCGCCAAGCCAAAGTCGCGTTGCTGGTCCATGACGACGATCTCGCTCAGCGGCACATCCATGATATTGCCCAGCTTGTAATCGGGCTCGACATAATGGTCGCAGGAATAGACATCGCCGTTATGTTCCATGGCCATCGCCAGCCCGCAAGTTTCGTCAAAAATGCAGAGACCAGGTGGCGCGCCCGTCCAGGCAGCCAGCGCGATATCAAAGATCTGCACAAATACGCGCCCGACATCCCGCCGCACCCACTGCTCGTACATGTCGATGAGGAACTGCCCATAACCGGCGGCTGTGATTGAACGCTCGGTAACCTCCTCGCCCTCTTGATAGCCCGTGTCGTTGTCGCGCTCGACGATCGGGATGAACTGCATGAAGTTCGCGCCGACCTCATCGCGCAAGAATTCGTATACGCGCTTGCCCTGCCCCTCGTTGGCAGCGTGCACAGTCGTCAGGATGTTGAACTCGGCATGGTGCTTTTGCAGCAGGCGCAGCCCGCGCATGACCTTGTCGAAAGTCGGATTGCCACCTTTGTCGACGCGGTAGAAGTCGTGAAGGTCGCGCGGTCCATCGAGGCTGACGCCAATCAGAAAGTCGTTGTCCGCGAAGAATGCGCACCAGTCGTCATCCAGCGTGACGGCGTTGGTCTGCAGGGCGTTGGTGATGCGCATGCCCGGGCGCTTGTACTTCTGCTGATAACGGGCCGCCTGCCGAAAGAAGTCCAGCCCCATCAACGTGGGTTCGCCGCCCTGCCAGGCGAAATTGATGTCGCGCACCTGCTGCGCTTCGATATATTGGCGGATGTATTCTTCCAGCAGGTTGTCGGACATGCGGAAGTTGCTGCCGGGATACAGCGCCTCTTTGGACAGGAAATAACAATATTTGCAATCGAGGTTGCAGATGGCGCCGCGCGGCTTGGTCATCAGGTGGAAGGCGGTGGGTCGTTCGAGTGTTGTGGTCATGCTGGGCAGTATAGCGGATCTTGACGCGGAGGGCATAGCGGGCGGGGAGAATTGCGGTGAACGGGCGAGCGTGATATACTGCGCAGATTATTCGGTGAGTCGGAGGTAATGACATTGTCGCTGTACGCCAAAATTGCCGAGATAGCCGAGCGAGTCAAAGCGCAGCGCAACAGAATGACCAACGAGGCAGTGACTTGCAGCGTCTCGGTAAAGCCCTTTCTGCGCGCCTTGGGACACGATGACGAAGATGCGCGACAGGTTTTTCCCGAGTTTGGCGCTGATCCAAAATGGTCAGGTGGCAAGACGGTTGACTACGCCATCCTAAGCAACGACAAGCCCGTCTTCCTGGTCGAGGCCAAGTCAGCAACTGTCAATCTGGGCGCGACGCAATGGGAGCAGCTGTATCAGTACTTGAATGCGACAGACGCGCGATACGGAATCCTGACAAATGGACTGATCTACGAGTTTTATAGCGACCGTAAAAAGGTCAATATCATGGACAGGAAGCCTTTTCTGACCATTGACCTGCTTAATCTTGATGAGCAACAGGTTGCGGATTTGAATCCCTTCTTGCGCTCCAACTTCCCGCCAGAATGCCACCATGACGACATGCCACCGCCAGATAGTTCACCGGACACATTTGAGTATCCCATCCACGTCCATATCAAAGGTCAGCGTCTGGAGGGTATGCTTGTTATAGACCGAGTCATGAATTGGCACAAACAGCTAATACTGGTGCGGTTCATGGGCGAGCTTATGGCGCACACCTCAGCCAAGAGCAAAGCTATTCAGTCGATAGATCCCAACGGCAAGTCGCCAGTCGGCGCGTGGACATTTTGGCGTTTCGAGCATCCTGTATCGGGCGAAGACCTACCCATCAGCGAGATTTGCTTGGATGTCCAAAACAAGGGCGATCTGCGCAAGCAACTATGGGAGAGAATCTGCTCCCCGAATCCTACGAGCGATGCCATTCCGGTGTATGGATACTACCAAGGACATCGTCTGGAGGCAGAGATGCTGCTTACTGGCCTGGTGAATGGTTTCAGCGCTGGTTCGGGCTGCATCAGATTTGCCGGCAAGATCACTTGGGCGAAAGAAGCCGCAATTGAGGCGATCCGCTCAATTAATCCAGATTATTCACCAATGGGCAAGAATCCGAATGGTCTGTCCTTTTGGCATGTCGTCGACCCTGCCGATGATTCGGAACACAAGCTTGTAGACCTGTCGACGCATGTGAACGCGCCTGACGATGCGTTGCGCCACCGTCTGCTGAATATGTCCTAATTGCTTTCTATTTGCCCTCTACGCTTCAACACCCTACCGCAGCTTCTCCATCACACTCCGCAACGCCACCGGCAACTCGCTCTCAAACGCCAGCCGCTCGCCACTGACCGGATGGTCAAATGCCAATTCATGCGCGTGCAGGAAGAGCCGCTTCATGCGCAGGCGTTGCTTGCGAAAGCCATAGACCGCATCGCCCACCACCGGGCAGCCGATGAAGGCCATGTGCACGCGGATTTGGTGCGTCCGCCCCGTCAGCAGCTGCAGCCGCACCAGCGCGCGGTCGTCTTGAAAGTGGTCGTCCAGCACGGTGAACTCTGTCTGCGCCGCCTTGCCATCCCGCCGCACAGCCATGCGTTTGCGTTGCCGTTGGTCGCGGGCGATGGGCGCGTCGATCAAACCCGCGTTGGATTTGGGGCGTTTCTCCAGCAGCGCCAGATACACCTTGTCGACCGTGCGCGCTTGAAATTGCGCCATTAGCGCCAGCAGCGTCGGCTTGTCGCGGGCGACGACCAGCAAGCCACTGGTGCCGCGATCCAGCCGATGCACGATGCCCAGCCGCTCGGCCGTCTCGGGGTCGCCACGCATGTCCGCCAATTCGGGGTAACGCCACAGCAGCGCATTGACCAATGTGCCGCCTGGGTGGTTCGGTCCGGGCTGCACGACCAGGCCGGCCGGCTTGTCGACAACCGCCAGGTGCGCGTCTTCATGCACGATTTGCAGCGAAATGTCTTCGGGCTCGATGGCTGATGTTTGCGGCTCGGGCAGCTGCAGCGTGACAAATTCGCCACCTTTGAACTTGTAGCCGGTTTTCTGGGGAGCGCCATCGACCAGAGCCCGCCCCTCGCGGATGAAACGTTGGACTTGCGCGCGCGAATAGCCCGGCAGGTGCGCCAGCAAGAATTTGTCCAGCCGCAACTTGGGCGTGGAAGCGTGGAAGGTTAGCGATCGGTCAGACACGGGTAGTTCGCCCTTCAGGCGTCAGTCCCGCGATAGTTGCGTCGGATCTAATTTGAAAGTGGTCTTCCCAATTCTGCAGGCGCGGGTGAAACAAAAGACTCATACGACCAGTTGCCGGGTCGAATGCAGCCACATTTGGGCTTTTGCGGGTGTTGCAGTCAGGGCAAGCCAGGCACAGATTCTCGACAGAATCATCGCCGTCGTGGCTACGAGCGATGATATGGTCAATATGACAGTTAGCCCATTGTTCGCCAGCGCCAATGCGACAATACTCGCAGCAGCCACCGGCTCTATGGAAGATCGCGCGCCGCCTCTTTGCGGAAACTCTCAAGCCTCAATGCCTTTGAGCCGCAGCCGGGTCTGTACTTTAAGGCTGGCCATCATGCGATTGGCGCGCAGATAGTCTTCCAGTTTCCGCTTCTCACAATCGTTCAATTCGCCTTCGCCATTGAGGTCAAGCAAGTGATGAAGTCTTGCTTGCAGGTCGTCGGAGATTTTGTAGTCGAGCAGTTCTTCGTCTGTAGGCGCAGTTGCCAGAAAGTCCGTTACTTCATCTAAAGGATTTCGCACAGCCATCTCGATCATGGGCAAATCTCCATCCACTTTGCTTAATTGTAGCGCGGTTGCGAGCGCAATTCACGAGTTCGGCTTCAGACAGTCCCCAGCGCCGAAGCCAGCAGCGCCGCAACTGTGCCCGCCACAACGATCGCCAGCAACAAGACCAGCGCCATGCGCAGCAGTTTGCGTAAAGCCCGCCGCTCGGCCGGCGTCCAGCCTGTGTCGCTCTGTTTCCCGCTGCGCATACGCTCGTCCATCGCCAACTCGCAACTGCCTATTATACGCGCGCTTGCCACGAGCGATGCGCCGACTTGTTTGCAGCGGCGGCAGGGCTATAATCGGCGCGCAGACAGGAGCGAAACCATGACGATTTTGGTGACGGGCGGCGCCGGCTACATCGGCAGCCATGTGGTGCAGATGCTGGTCGAAGGCGGCTATCGGGTGGTGGTCTTCGACAATTTGAGCACAGGGCATCGCGCGGCTGTGCATCCCGATGCGCGCTTGGTCGAAGGCGACCTGCACGACCAGGCGGCGCTGGGGCGGCTGTTCGCGGCGCATCGCTTCGACGGCATCATGCACTTCGCCTCGCGCATTTTGGTGGGCGAAAGCATGCAGCAGCCATTTTTATACCTGCGCGACAACCTCTACACCATCATCAACCTGCTGGAATGCGCCAGCCAGCGCGGCGTCAAACGGTTCATCCTGTCGTCCACCGCCAATCTATATGACCAGCCCGCCCGCATACCCATCCGCGAAGACGAGGCGCTGCTGCCCGGCAGTGTCTATGGCGAAACCAAATATATGGCCGAGCGGCTGTTGCTGTGGATGGAGCGGCTTTTTGGCATGGCATTTTGCTGCTTGCGCTACTTCAATGCCTGTGGCGCGCATCCAGATGGGCATATCGGCGAGGCGCACGACCCCGAGTCGCATCTCATTCCGCTGGTGCTGCAAGTCGCTTTGGGGCAACGCGCATCGATCGAGATTTATGGCACAGATTACGACACGCCCGATGGCACCTGCATCCGCGATTATGTGCATGTGCAAGACCTGGCGCGGGCGCATATCCAGGGGCTGGAGGCGCTGCGCGATGGCAACAGCCGCGTCTATAATCTGGGCAGTGGCAGCGGGTATTCCGTGCGCGAAGTGATCGCGGCCGCCCGCCAGGTCACCGGGCACAGCATCCCGACCATAGAATCGCCACGCCGAGCGGGAGACCTGCCCGTGCTGATTGCCGACAGCGACAAAATCGGCAGGGAGCTGGGCTGGGAGACGAACTACAACGACTTGCAGACCATCATCCGCAGCGCCTGGCGCTGGCATCGCCGGCATCCGCGGGGATTTGCAAGCGCTAAAAGAGGATTCCGCCGTGGCGACTAATGACGCCATTCGCTTGCTGTTGATTGCCCTGTATGCGCCTGTTGTCGCGATCGTCTACCAGCATCTGTATGCGCGGCTCTCAACAATTAGCAAGCAACTGATAACCGTTATGCTGGTGGCGCAAGTTGTAGTCATTACGTTAGCGACTGCATTCGTGCATGACCAAGGATTTGTCCGATGGCTGTGGAATTTGGATGCGGAATATAACCTTGCGGCGACACTCGCGTCGGCACAAATGGCGCTGACAGGCTTCGTCGCATTAATTGTAGCTTGCTGCGCAAGGACGCGGGCAAGCGGACAGCGCATCTACTTCGTTGGCTTGTTCATTCTATTCACATATTTGGCTCGCGATGAGTTCTTCCAGTTTCGCGACGCATCATCGGATTGGGTAAGCGGATTCTCGCAACTGGGCTTGTTGGTCGCACTGGCGACCGCGCTCCTCACGCTGCGCCTGCCGCGACGCCAGAGAGTTTGGGGCTATAGCATTCTGGTGGGGCTGGCAATCGGCGCTTTGGGTGGGCTCTACCTCGACAATTTTCTTGGACCCTTTGCGACTTGGTATACTGCAGATGATTACATACTTTACATCTTTCTGGAAGAAGCGCTTGAGTTTCTCGGCATGTGGTTGGCGCTCCTCGGCGTGTGCGGGTTCTTTTCGGATGCCTTGCCAAAGCCAGCCATATGCTGGAGAAGCGTCTACTTGCTGCCGCTTTTGTGGGCAGGGGTCCACCATGCGCCATTCATCAACCGCTACATTGAGTATATCCCCCCCCCCCCCGCACGATGTCCGCATCGATAAACTACGCCGATGAGCTAGCGATAAAGATTTTTCAAGTCGACCAGAGACCTAGCCAAGTCTCTGTACAATTCTATGCGGCGAATCGCAACTGGGAGCACTTCACGCGTCTGGGGTATTCCATGCATTTGGTCGATCAGGTCAGCGGCGAAAGCTACGCGGGGATCAATCGCGGCGCGCACCGCTTTCAGCAGATGCCCTATCATTTGCCAGGCAAACATTTCACCTATGTGTATAAGCAAGAGATGGAGATCGCTCTGCTGCCTTCAATCCCGCAAAATCGCGCGCTCTGGATTGTGTTGACTGTATGGATGCAGGAAGGCGACGATTTCATCAAACAACGTGTGCTCTCCAGTGACTTCCGGGCGCTAAGCGACACGCAAGTCGTTTTGGGCGAACTGGTCGTTGCAGCGGATGCTATGCCGCCATCGACCGATGTATTGGCGCGCTTTGCTGACGCACTGAGCTTGGAAGCGGTTTCGCTGCCGTCACAAGCCTATGCAGGCGAAGACCTTACCGTTGAGTTCATGTGGTACAGCAACAAGAGCGAGAACGAAGAGCTTGTGCAGTTTCTTCACCTGGTTGACAGGGCGAGCGGGCAACAGTGGGGCTACGATCAGCAGCCTTTGGGTCAGCGCTTGCCGTCGCGCTTGTTATACAATGGCTTAAGAGACAGTGAAATCTGGCGGATACCTCTGCCAGCCGAGCTTGCGCCAGGCCGTTACGCCGTATACAGCGGCTTGTATCGTCAGCAAGGCCTGGAGCGCCTTCCAGCCCGCGAATCAAATGGGGCAATGTATACGGATGCAAGAGTGCCTTTGGGCGATCTGCTTATTCTGAATCGGTAAAAGGTGAGGGACAACAACTTGGCGCTCTATGGAACCACGCAAATCAGCGAACTGACATGACTCGCTTGGCGGTGCTGGCAGATATCCACGGCAATTTGCCCGCGCTGGAAGCTGTGCTGGCCGACATGCAGCGCTTTGCTGTGCATCAGGCGCTGGTGGCCGGCGACACCGTCAACTGGGGACCTTTCTCGCGGGAGACACTGGAAATCGTAACGCAGCGCAGATGGGCGGTCGTGCGCGGCAACAACGAATTCTACGCGCTTGATTATGACACGGTGCGCGCGCCAGCCCATTGGTCGAGCTTCACACTGCCGCCAATCCTGCGCGAGCAATTGGGCGAAGACGGCCTCAGGCTGCTCGCCTGCCAACCCGACACGCTATGCCTGCGCTTCCCCGATGCGCCGCCGCTGCGGATTGTGCATGGCATTCCTGGCGATCCCTGGCGTGCGATCTTCCCGCAAACGGCCAAGAGCGTCATCTCGGCCTGGCTGGATTCTGTGACAGAGAGCACAGTCGTCTGCGCGCACAGCCATATTGCGCTGGAGCGACAGGTGGGGCGCTGGCAACTCTTCAATCCGGGGTCGGTGGGGGTGCCGCTGGACGGCGAGCGCAGCGCCAGCTACATGATCATCGAGGGCGCTGGAGACGGATGGCAATTGCTTGCGCATCGCCGCATCAACTATGACATGCAGCCGATCTTCGCGGCCTTCGAGCGCATGGCATACGCAGAGCGCGGCGGCAATATCGCTTGGCTTGCCATTGAAGAGTTTCGCAGCGCCCGTCTGCAAGTTTACCCCTATCTCAGGTGGAAACAGGCGCAGCACCCAGACGCGCCAGACAGCCCGGCTCTGCTGGACGAGTTCACCAATATTGACGATGCCCGCCCCTACCTACCGCCAGCCTACCGCGATGTGACCAGCCAGCTTTACCGCGCCTGAACGCGCCGAAAGGAGCCGCCCATGTGCCGCAACATCCGCCCGCTTTTCAATTACCAGCCAGCCAGCAGCCCGGCCGATATCGAAGCCGCCGCGCTGCAATATGTGCGCAAGGTCAGCGGCTTTCGCAAACCAGCCGCGCGCAACCAGCCGGCTTTTGAACGAGCCATCTGCGAAGTGGCACAGGCTACGGCGCGACTGCTGGAATCGCTGGAAACCAGCGCCCCGCCCCGCAACCGCGAAGCAGAAATCGCCAAAGCCCGCGCCCGCAATGCCGCCCGCTTTCCCCCAAGCAGGGCAATCGCATCAAAATGATATCCGCGCCGCTAATGCTTCACTACCGAGTACGCCGAGGGTAAGTCGAGTACACAAAGAAGCAAGCTATGGATTTGCGCTGCGCTGAAGCAACCAGAAAGTCGTAAAAAGGGTTGGCTGCGAATTTGATTCCATCGTAAGGACGCACATCAGCGCCACAATTGCGCATCGCATAGCCTATATCCGCATGACTGTAATCAAGCCCTCGCTGCACTCCGCTTTCCTCGGTGTACTCGGTGGTAAGAGAATTTGCTGCGGCCTTCCCGCTTTCCCCGCGCCTGACCCGTTTACATTCGCCTGCGCTTGCACTAGACTTGCCGCACAAGCACCAGCGAATAGCCGGGGAAGCCATATGGCGCAACCGCGCGAAACCATGCGCGCCGTCATCATCGAGAATATCGGCAAGCCACGCGTCTTGAAATATGCGCGCAGATGGCTGCCCCAGCCCGCGGCCGGCGAAGCGCAGATCAAAGTGCAGGCCGCCTCTGTCAACCCGCGCGATCTTCATTTGCGCAGCGGACGCTTCATCATTCGCAAGCCCCTGCCACACATCCTGGGCGGGGATCTGGCGGGCACGATTGCAAAGCTGGGAGCGGGCGTGGCAGGCTGGCAGGTCGGCGACCGGGTCTGCGCCTGCTTTGATGACCTGGGTTGCGAGCTGGATGGCGCGTATGCAGAATACTGCTGCATAGCGGCTGAGCGGTTGGTGCGGCTGCCCGAGAAGCTTACTTTTCAAGCGGCGGTTGGCGCTGGCGCAGCCTTCGCCGACGCCTACCTGGCGCTGATGAACAATGGGCGTCTGCAGGCAGCAGAAACCCTGGTCATTCGTGGCGCAGCCTGCAGCCTGGGCGCGGCGGCAATCCAAATCGCCCATGAAGCTGGCGCGCGGGTCATCGCCATCAGCCCGCTTGAAAACGCCGAACAACTGCGAGGCATCGGCGCGGATATCGTGCTGGAAGATGCTGGCGACGACTTGGTGCGACAAGTCAAAGTGGCTACGGCAGGCGTTGGCGCAAACCTCGTCTTGCACAACGGAGCCCGGCTCAAGCTGGCGGAGTCGCTGGATATGCTGGCGGCGCGGGGACGGCTGGTGCTGGCTGGCGCGCTTGACGACCGCCCGGTCAAGCTGAATGCCCGAGACCTGGTCGCCAGAAATCTGAGCATCCAGGGCGCGCACGGTTCGCTCGCGGTGGGCGATTTGGCGAAGTTGCTGCAGCATCTGGCCGATGGCGCTTATCGCGCGTTGATCGACGATGTGCTGCCACTGAGCCAGGCGCGGCGGGCGCATCAACGCGCGCAGAAAACGGCGAGCCTGGGCAAAATCGTGCTGGTGCCAGATTCGATCTTGGAATCCGCCAAGAAGCCCGACAACTGGGTGCCGATAACCTAGGTCCCCGCCAGCCCCGGATAATCCAAAAACAGCGCATCCAAAAGCAGCCGCAGATTGGCATTGGTGGCCAGGGCGCTCATGGTTGCGCGCGTCGCTGTGATTGCGGCGTGGGCGGCGGGCGTTCCCAGCTGTGCCGCCAGCGCATGAATGTCGGCGCTGCGGTCGCTGTTGCAGGGTGTGCCCCTGTCTCCACAGCTTTGCAGCAGCACATCGCGCCAAAATGTCGTCCAATACTCCAGGATGCGGCGCAGCATGGCTTTGTCTCTGCCTATGCGCTTGCCCAGCTCGTCCGCCACTTTGAGCCTCTGCAAGCGCCGTCCCGCCACGATTATGCAGAGCAGGTCGATCATTTCGGCGCGGAATGCCAGCACAGAGTCGTCTTCCAGCGCAGAAAAAGCCCAGCCTATGCGGCCGCTGCTCAAGCGCGCGATGAAGTCGGACCGCTCGGCCGGGCAGCCACGCGCTGCCAGCTGCGCGGCGATCAAATGCGCCGGGACAGGCCGCAACGGAATATGTTGCGCGCGACTGCGGATGGTGGGCAAAACGCGCTCGATATGGCCAGCCAGCAAAATGAGAATGGCATGCGGGGCCGGTTCTTCCAAGGTCTTCAGCAGCGCATCTTGTGCCAGCGGCGCGATCTGGTCGAAGTCGGGCAGAATCGCGACACGGAAACGAGCGGCATAGGGCTTCAGCGCCAACATGCGCGTGACCTGGCGGATGGCGTCAATCTTCAGCGGCGCGCCAGCTTCTCCAGCCGCCAGCAGCAGATCGGGGTCGGCTCCGTTGGCGATGGATTTGCAGGCTCGACACTGCCAGCAGGGACGCGCATTGGGGTCTTCGGACTGGCAATTGAGCGCCATGGCAAAGCTGCGCGCCAAGGTCATTTTGCCCAACGAAGCGCTGCCGCTGATCAAATAAGCATGTCGGCTGCGCCCTTTCAGCAGACCGCCGCGCAAAAAGTCCACCGCCCAATCGTGCCCGATCACGCGCCAATTCGCCTTGTCATCCATTGCGCCAGCCATGCGCCCATTGTAGCCCAGATGAGCCTCGCTGCCAGAGATGCTATAATGGCGGACGGTGCGAAGTTGCTTCGCCCTATTCGCGGTGTGACGAGGTGTGGCGATGAGCAAGAAAAAAACGGCGCTGGCCGGGCTTTGCTGGTTACTCTGCTGGCTGTCGCTGCCCGCCTGGGCGCAGATTTCACCATCATTATCCATAACGCCCGCCACTGGCGAAGTCGAAAAAGCGGTATTCCTAATCGAGATCGACGGCCTGGAAGCGCACTCGCGTTATCGCATCGAGGTCGACTTTGCAGGCGCGACCGTCTACGCCACAGACGAAGAGAGCGACGCCGCCGGGCACATCCCCTTCCCCATCAGCAGCACCCCCGGCGACCAACCTGGCGTTTATCGTGTGCGAGCGCTGCACAATGGCAACTTGGTGGCACAAGGTGAATTTGAGCTGACCGCGCCGGCCCAGCAAGCCACAGGCGCGCAAGTCACAGTGCAGCCGCAGCGCGCTGTCTTCGGGCGACCGCAAGCCATCCAACTTGCCGACTTGTTGCCCAACACAGCCTACATCATCGAGATCATCACCGACCAGACACAGCAATTGGCTTATCAACGCACGCACATGAGCAGCCAGTCAGGCGAAATCGGCTTTGAAATTTTTGCGCAGGCTGGCGATCCGCCGGGCGCTCACACCATCAATGCCTATGACGAAGCCGGCCGCCTGGTTGCGCAGGCGGGCTTCAGCATCGAGAAACCGCTGGCGCGCGATGTGAGGCTTGTGATGAACCCGCAGTCTGTGCAAGCAGGCGACTCGGTGGGTTTGCAGGTCGACGGGCTGGCGGCATTCGACGCGGTCAGCGCCCAGTTGCTTTCGGCAGACGGTAGCTTGATCGACACACTAGCGACACGGGCATCCAGCGATGGGACGGCTGCTTTGCTTTTCGCCACGCCCGCAGATCTCGCCGCTGGGGAATACACAATCGCGCTGTATGTCGATGGCGGCGAACTAGCGAAGCACAATTTGGTCGTCGGCACAACGCCCACAGGCGAGTCAGCCACGACTCCTCCAAAGCCCCAACAGCCCGCGCCCACGGAACCAGCAGGCGCCGCAACGATGTCAGTCGAGCCACTGTCCGCGCCAGTCGGCTCCCGGCACCGCGTTCGGGCCAATGGATTGGCGGCCTTCGAATCGCTCGTCTTCGAAGTCGGCCAAGCTGGCGAAGTCGTCTTCTCCACGCCGCAGCTCGCCGATGCCAGTGGGCGCGCTACCTTGGAGTTTTTGACCGGACCCGAAGACCAGCCAGGCGAATATAGCATCAAGCTACTGCGTGAAGCGGGCAATCAGCCGACCGCCAGCTTCGTGGTTACCGCTGCCGAAAGCGCAGAGCCCACGCCGATGCCAGCGCCCTCAGAATCGCCCATCCAGGTTATTGAAAGTCGTTTGCAAAGTGGCACAGCGCAAGTCAGCTTCCAGGGCACAGCCGGGCGGTTGGTCGAGGTTCGCGTAGAATCGGCTGAATTCGACCCAGCAGCCACATTGATAGGGCGAGACGAGACCTTGATCATCGCCAGTGACGACGGCCGTGGCAGCAAGAATGCCATCCTGGGCCCGCTGGTTCTTCCCTATAGCGGGAGTTATCTACTGGCGGTTGCCGGCGCGCCGCTGATGATGCCGCAAGGGGCAGAGTCGGGCGGCTTCCAGGTGGAGATAGAAGCGCTGCGCCCGCAGCCTTTGCGCTCTGGCGAGACCGCCTTTGCCCTGACAGCAGAATCGCCCAGGCGCTATTACCGCCTCGCTTTAGCGGCTGGCGACACATTGTCCGTCAGCAGCGACACCGGTGGCGCGCTGGACAGCATCTTGCAATTGGTCGCGCCGGATGGGAGCGAATTTGCCTTTGATGACGATAGCGGCGACGGGCTGGATGCGGAGTTTAGCAAACTCGCCATAGAGCAGTCGGGCGACTATATCCTGGTGATGGCGAGCTTTGATGAGGGCGTTGGCGGCGGGGTCTTGCGGCTGGAACACAATCCTGTACGTCTGCTGGATGAACGCGCTGCGGCTGTGACATTGAACGACAAATCGGCCCGCGAGCGCTTCGTCTTTGATGCGGCAGCGGGCGAATTGCTGGTCTTGAATATAATCAAACGAAGCGGCGATGTGGCCGACCTGTTTGTGCGCGCCAGCATCGAGGGCATGGAAGTCATGTCGCACAGCACCATGGGCGTGCCCGCTGCGCTGCCGCTGCCTTTCGTGATGCCCATGAGCGGGCAAGCGCTGCTGGCTCTGGAAAAAGTCGGCGTGGACGATGGCATCACGTTGGATGTATCGCTGCAACGTCCGTAGCTAGGCGAAACTAACAAAGTTCTGCACATTTAATCGACACAGAGAACACAGAGGATAAAGAGCGCACAGAGGTTTAAATCACTCGATATACGCATTCAACTCGGCGTACTCGGCGGCTCATTTTTCTTGCATTACTTTCTTGACCACACTCAGTATTGCTGCAATCCCCGCGCCTCGCGTCTGCCATCTCGCCAGGCTTCATTGGCGCTGTTGTGCGCCGGCAGTTGCTTGACGCGCAAACCCGATTTCTGTAGCGATTCATGCCGGGCGTAGTATTCATCCAGCCGCGCTTTGAGCTGTGATACCACTGCTGGCTGTTGCGCGAAGATATTGTGGCGCTCGTCGGGGTCCGCCGCAAGGTCAAAGAGATCGTGTGGTCCTTCGGGATAGCGCCAGACCAGCTTCCAGCGCTTGTCGCGGATCATGCGCAGGTCACCATATTCGCCATAGCGCGTATTGTCCCATCTCAAGCCCTGGCCGCGCAGCACGGGGGCATAGGACTTGCCAGCGAAGACCTCGTCCCTCGGCAGTTCGACACCAGCCAATTCGCAGATGGTATGGAAAGTATCGCAATGATCCACATTCAGCTGCGCAGTTTGCGCGGGGAACTTCGCGCCAGTCACGATCAGCGGCACCTGCAGCGAGATATCGTACATATTCAGCGGCCGCGTGCTGTTGCCTTTGCCGAAGAAACCTTGATGTCCGATAGCGCAGCCATGATCGGATGTATAGATAATGATGGTGTCTTCGTACATCATGCGCAAACTGAGCGCGCCGATGATGCGGGTGAGGTTGTCGTCAATCTCACTGGCGGCGGCATAATAACCGATGTAGCGGTCGCGCAGGTCCTGGTCGCTTAAGTCGTTCCCGCCACCCTCGTTTTTTACCCAGGCATGCGGCTGATAGGGCGGAATTTCAGCAAATGCGCAATCTTGATAAGATCTTGTGAGTTCGGGGTCATGCGCGCTCTGCTGATAGGGCGAGTGCGTGGCGATATAACCGACATTCAGGAAGAACGGTTTGTCGGCGGGCACGGTATCCAGAAACTCGATGGCGTGGTCGGTGATGAAGCTGCTTTTGTTGCCTGTCAGCTCGACCAGGTCGCCATTGCGGACATAGGTATAGGTTCCATTATGAGCGCCCTGCCAGCCGGGCAGCCCAAAGTGATAATCGGCGCCAGATGGTGGCAAATGCGACTGTCCCAGGTGCCACTTGCCGCTCAAGCCAGTGTGATAGCCGGCCTCGGATAGCCAGTCGAAGAGCGTGCGCGTGCCATCCAGCCAATCGCGCCGGCCGATCTCGGGCACGGCTTCTTCCAGCCAATCGTGAATGCCGACCTGCGAGGCGGTTTTGCCTGTCAGCAGACAAGCGCGCGCCGGCGAGCAAACTGGCGTGGGGGTATATGCGCGAGTGAAACGCGTGCCCAGCCGCGCCAACGTGTCCAGTGTTGGCGTCTGCACTGCCTCGTTGCCATAAGCGCCAGTTGCCCAGGCACCATGATCATCGCTGAGGAAGAGCAGGATATTGGGTCGCTTGTCTCTGCGTCTGGACATGCCTGTGCCTCCATTTTTCATCACCGGGCATCGCCAAGTAGTTTGCCGAGAAACTGCGGCGGACTCTAGGGTTTGTCCTCGGCAATCGCAGCAAAACATAATCCCGCTATGACAGCGCCGCAGTAAACAAAGCTCAACACAGAGATCAAAAAGAGCACAGAGAACGCAGAGAGAAACATTCAATGTAACTTCGAGTGACTGACAGGTCGCCCTCATTACAACATAGGTTCAGGTTGTTCTGCCTTGTCAAACGAAACTCTGTGCCTCTGTGGCAAACAAGCAATTCAATGCGCTTGCCCTGAGGGCTTGTCCTTGCGGGATTTACAGCGCGGCATCCCGGTTGCTATACTATGCAGCGCTTTGGCGGACGAGAGCAAAAGGCATGGTCATGGTAAGCCCCCAACAAGTCAAACAATATCATAGCGAAGGCTACTTCATCCTGGAATCGGTCATCCCTGCCGATGTGCTGGACGCGCTGCGCGACGAGTGCCTGCGCATGGTCGAGCAATTTGAACGCGAGATGGAAGCCAAAGGCAGCACATCGCACAATATCACGCATTACAAGAAGCGCTACTTCATCAGCAACCGCAGCGCCAGCAGCCCAATCATGACCGATTTCCTATTCAGCCAGCTAATGGCGGATATTTGCCGAGCCACCCTGGGCGCTACCGCCTATCTGTTCAATGAGCAATATGTCGTCAAGGCGGCCGATGCCGATACCAAGTTCGCCTGGCATCAAGATTCGGGTTATGTCGGACATTATCACCAACCGTATCTGTCCTGCTGGTGCGCCCTGGATGATATGACCGAAGAAAATGGCACGGTCTACATCTTGCCCTATTCGCGGGATGGTCGCGCCGACAGCGACCAAATCACCGAACACAACCGGGAAGAACGGACAAACGATCGGGTCGGCTATCATGGCGATGACCCCGGCGTGCCCGCGCTCGTGCCCGCTGGCAGCATCGTCGTTTTCAGCAGCCGCACCTTTCATCGCAGCAGCGCCAATCTGACCGACAGCTATCGGCGCTGCTACCTGGCGCAGTATTCTCCCGAGCCGATTATGAATCGGGATGGCACAGGTTTGCATGCCCGCGCCGAGCTGGTGCTGCGAGATGGCGAGCGCATGCCAGCGCCGGCCTGAGCTTCACCCGAAGAGCGACAAAGTGCCGCGCATTTCCATAGGCAGCGTGAAGATCTGCCAAGCCGCCAGCATCAGCAGCAAGTGCAGCAGCGCCCAAGGCAGCATGCCCAACGTGGCTTTGCGCCGATAAAGCCGCAACGCCGTATTTTGCGCCAGACGCAAACTCCACAGAAAACCGCCAATCAGCGCGGCAACTTGCAACAGGCCAATGGCGCTGGCAGCGAGGCTGAAACTCCAAGCCGACCAATCGCCAATGCCGCCCAGGAATTCCTGAATGACGGGCACGATCAAGCCCGGACCGACCAGGAAGTGAAAGCTGTAGTGCGCGAACCAAATGCCAAAGCCGATGGGCACAAATGAAGGCGCAAAGGCAGCGGCTGTATCACGCAATGAAGCGCGCCTGCCTGCGCCGCCCAGCTTGCTGCCCGCATAAGCCGCGCCCCCGGTTGCCAAGGCCGGCAGAGCCAGATTGAAGGCGCCGAATATCAGCAGCAGCACCACGAACTCGCTGTTGATACCCAGGGTCAGCGCCAGCCACTCTTGCAAAGCATAATAGGGCGGCACCATGCCAAAGGCGTTGGACACGCCCATAAAAGCCAGCGCGATGAACAGCAGTGACATATCCCAACGGCGCGGCAGGCTGTCTGGCTGGCTCAATTCGCTGCCAGGCGCGCGCAGGAACAAGCCGGCATTGTCGTGTGGGCAGGCGCGGACGCAATCCAGACACATTGTGCAGTCCATGTTGCTTTGCACCTGAGGGGCAAAAAGCTCTGTGCCACAGCCGAGCGCGCCAGTCGGCCCATGCGCTACCGGCACGGTTCGCGGAGGCCCGCCGCTATCTATTGCGATCTCGTCGATGCGAATGACGGGCTGCGCCGCATAACTGCCATTGACGCATTCCTTGCCCACGCATGTCGCGCAGATATCGTGAGAGCGCACCGAAACCTGCGTCGGCGACAACGTGGAATAGACCATGTTGAAAGAGCCGAGCGGGCAAATGTACTTGCAAAATGCCGACTCGCTGAAGAGGGCTTCCAGCACAAACGACGCGATAAAATAGGCCACGATCAACCAGGCGGTCAGCAGCGGGCTAGCCCACAGATCCAGATATTCATAGGCGAAGAAGAGCGCGAACAAGCTGCCAATCGCCAGCCACTTGTTGCGCAACCGTTGGGGGAAGCGCCGACCGCGGCTGGACAATCGCTTCGCCAGGCTGCGTGGCAGGGTGAAAGGACAGCCCATGCAAAACAAGTTGCCCGCAAGCAGCAGCGCCAGCACAACCAGCCCCCGGTAATGCACCCAGGGCGCAACAGTCGCCAGATTGCGCGCTGCCGACTGCGGTCCCGCAAAACCGTCGATCACCAACAGCAGCGCCAACGCGGTCAAGGGAATCTGCAGCAGCAACCGTCCATGTCGCCCGCGCAGCAAAGACCCGATCAGCGGCAGCCGCAAACTATCCCGCCCAGACACAAACCGCCGCTGTGCTACCTTCATGTTCTTTGCCTCTTGCAAGCAAAGGGTACCAGACCATACCGCCAGATAGCAGCAGCGCCCAAAGCGAATATCGCCGCAAGGATCACTGCCAGACTCGTCAGTATGGGCATCGCGCTGCCTTTGCGTGCGTAACCTGGAGCAGGGATTTTACCACCGAGCCGGGCATTCGCGCCGCGCAGCTTGGCATGAGCAAAAGCCAATCGCATCAAAACGAAACCCATAGTGAATGCGACCAACTAAATCAAAAAACTTGCCACAGAGGCACAGAGAAAAGCCTTCAATCGCATCAAAACGAAACCCATAGTGAATGCGACCAACTAAATCAAAAACTTGCCACAGAGGCACAGAGACACAGAGGCACAGAGAAAAGCGTACAAATACACTGTGAGTGGCTGTACAGCTCGCTCTCATTAGAACAAGGCTTCCGCATTGTACTGCCATATTAAACCAAACGCTGTGCCTCGCTGCCTCGCTGGCCTATAAACAAGGTAATGCGCTTGCCCTGGGCATGGCACCTCTCAGTGCCAAAATCGCGCAACGTCTATGCTATACTGGCGCAATTCGCGTTGTTTATTGAGGGTCCCTCATGAATCTGTCGGCGGTCAAGTTTCTGTATGGCTACAACAACTGGGCAAATCAGCGGATTGTGACGCAAGCAGCCAAGCTCACGCCCGAAGAGTTGCGGACAGAAAATTCGCTGGGCTGGGGCAGCTTTCTGGGTGGGCTGGTGCATATCATGGTCGCCGAGAGCTTGTGGACCAGTCGCTTGTTTGACGAGCCGGCGGCGGGCGGATACGAGTCAGAAGATTACGTCGATGTGGCCGCGCTGCAAGAGCGCTGGGAGCAGGAGCAAACCCGCCTTGCGCGCAACCTGAATGCCATGAGCGAGGCCGATCTGGCGCGAGTCTACACCCGCGAGCGCGCTGGCCAGACATTGACAGTCAGCCTTTGGCAAGCGCTGCTGCACCTGGCTAATCATGGCACACAGCATCGGGCGGAATGCGCGGCGATATTGACTGGCTTTGGGCATTCCCCAGGCAACCTGGATATGACCGTCTACATCGGTCAACAGAGGCCAAATAGCGCTGGGCAACAGATGAGCGCCGCGGCGATGCAGTTGCTCTATGTCTACAACGAATGGGCGAATGCGCGCATATTTAATCGGGCCGCCCAGCTTGAGCCGGCACAGCTTCGACAAGCCAATGAACATGGCTGGGGCAACATGTTCGGCGCGCTGGTGCATATCCTGGATGCGGAGTATGGCTGGCGGCACTTCCTGGAACATGACACCGATGTCAAATGGCTGGAAGCGACTGACTTCGCCGATTACCCGGCCGTGCAAACCCGCTGGGCAGAAGAAAATGCCCAATTGCAGCGCTTCGTCAACAACCTGACTGATGACGATATGCTGCGGCTGGTCCATTACGATATTGAGGGAGACCGTGGCAGTCATATTCTGTGGCATTGTCTGTGGCATGTGGTCAATCATGGCACGCAGCATCGAGCCGAATGCGCGGCGCTGCTGACCGACTTCGGGCATTCGCCGGGCGATATGGACTTCACCGTGTTCTTGCGCCAGTTGAATAGCTAGGCGCTTGCGGTGCGACTCGCCGATTTCACTCTGCTATTTGCCTATCACGACTGGGCGACCGAGCGCTTGCTGGCGACGGCTGCGCGCTTGGACAAGGCCGCGCCGCAAGAGCTGCTACAACCGTTGGCGCACATCTGCGAGGCGCAAAGAGCTTGGCGTATGCTGCTGACCCACGGCCGATTCGACGACTTTCTACAGCCAGCCGACTATGCCGATTTGGCTGCGCTGCGGACGCTGTGGCAACGTGAAAAAGACGCATTTTGGCGCACCCTGCGCAGCTTGGACGAAAGCGACCTCGAGCGGGAATTCGCTTATGTGGGCGATGCGGGCGAGCGCAGGCGGCTGGTCTGGCATTGCCTGTGGCATGTGGTGAATCATGGCACACAGCACCGGGCCGAATGCGCGGCGCTGCTGACTGGCCTGGGATGTTCGCCGGGCGATCTGGATTTTCCGGTTTTTCTGGATGAAGCTGCGGGCACAGCTGGCTAATCACTCGCGCCGTTGTTTGCGTTCCAGCAGGCGCGCGCCCAGATTGGGCTGATCATCCGGCGGTTCCATGAATTCCGGCTCGCGGGCCGACCGGCGTGGGCTGGCTGGCTGGGGGATGGGCGACGGGGTCGGCGGCGGGCTGTCGCCAGCGGGCGGTCTCATGCCTGCGGGCAGGTCGGCGTCATAGCGGGTCGTCTCTCGGCTGCGGCTGCGCGCGCTGAAGAGCGCCTGCATCTGCTGCGAGCGAGTTTGCTGCGCCCCGCGCCCGGTTATGAATGCCCGCAAGCGCTGCAAATCTCCGCGCGTGATGATCAGCCGGCGCAGCGCGATATCCAGTGGCAGCAGCAGCAGCGCCAGCAGAATCAAACTCTCCCAGATATCATTGGCTGCCTGCCGCTCGCCCAGGTTGTGCGCGAAGACGGCGTCTGGCGCATCAGCCAAGTTCCGTCCGCCTGTCACCTCTGCCAGGTCCGCCAGCAGCCGTTCGCCACCCGCATGTGGCAGGTATTCCGGCGAATAGGATCGCACCCAGCCTTTGAGATCGGTCAATGGCGCAGCGCCAGCCTCCGCAACCGTCTCGCCGCTGATGTTGAGGAAGTATGCGCCTTCGCTGCCAGGCGTGAAGCTGGCTTCATACCGACCAGGCGCAGTCTGCTGCAGCCCCAGACGCAAGCTGTTGCCATTTGGATTTAGCACCGCGCCATCGAGCGCCAAGCCATCCAAAAAGCCGCCAGCCTGGTCGCGCGCATCGACAACTATCCGCGCTCGCTCATCTTCCAGCACGATGCTTGTTTCCAGGTTTTCGTTGACGCCGGCATTGATGCTCCAAGCCACCGTTTGCCCCCAAAAGCGCGAGAATTCTTCCCAGACAACCCATTCGTTCGCCCAACGCGCGCTGGCATCGGCGGTAAAGGCGACCACCCTGCCCAAACCATATTGCCAGGCAGCCAGGATTGGATCGGCATAGGGCTCGGGTCCGCTGAGGATGCGCTGGGCGGCAGTCTTTGGCGTGGATGCAACATAACCACGCAGCGCTGGTGGCGCTCCGAGCCCATCCAAAATCGCGCTGCTGCCCGTTATGCGCGGCGTAAATGTCTCTTCCACGATGTAGGAACGCGCTGCCAAGATCGTCTCTTGCGCGAAGATGAGCGGGATCTCCTCGACATTGGCTACGCGGTAATAGTTGCCCTGTCCGGCTTCGGCCATGGGTTCTAGGAATGCGCCCGGACTGCGCCCGATAGCGATTGCCGAAAGCGTTACGCCATGTTCGGCATGCAAGGATTCGGTCAACTCCACCAGTCCAGCCGAGTTTGCGCCACCATCTGTCAGCAAGATCAGGTGCTTGAGTTGCGATGGCTCTTCTTTTATATCGCGCTCGACCAGCCGCAAGCCCGCCAGGATGTCTGTGCCGCCGCCCGAGCGAATGGTGTTGGTCATGGCGATCATGGCTTGGGCATCGTTGACTTGCTGGAAAGGCACGACCCAGGCGCCACCGGTGTCGAATGTGCCGATGGCAGCGCGGTCGCTGGCTTGCAGCAACTCCAGCGAGAGCACAATGGCGCGCTTCGCCAATTCCAGGTTGGGCACGCCGCTGCGCCCCACCTGCCCCATGCTGCCCGAGCGGTCGATCAAGTAGGCGATTGTCAACTGGGGCAGGCGACGCTGGTCTTTGATCTGCATATCCACCGGCAGTGTGCGCTCCAGCGGCGTCTGATAATATCCGCCAGGGGCAAAACTCTGTGGTCCGCCAATCATGACCAGCCCGCCGCCGATATCGCTGACATAGTTGTCCAGCAGGCTCATTTGGACGCGGCTCAGCGCGGTGGCTGGCACATTGGCCACGATGACGCTCTTGTAATCTGCCAGATCAGCCATATTGACCGGCAGCCTGTGCGGCGACAGCTGCTCGACCTGCAAGCCCGCCTGCTCCAGCGCCGGCAGCAAGAATTGCGTCTCGCTTGGCTCGGCGCTGACCAGCAGGACGCGCGCAGGACCGATCACCTGGCTGAAAGCGCCAAGCTGGTTGTTCTGGGCGAAGTGGTCGTTTTCGCCCGGCACGATGACCTGGGCGGTAAAATCGAGAAAGCCACTTTTGCCGCTGTGCTGGGTCAAGCTATAGCGGTTTTCGCCCGCCTGCAAGTCCAGTTGCTCGTCGTGAATCAGCGCGCCGCCAGAAAAGACCAGCAAGGTCGCCGGCGTGGCGGCATCGGCTTCGATACTGACGGCGATATCAAAGGCTTGCTCTTGCGCGACCCGGCCAGGCGCGTCGAGAGAGCGAATCCGCACATCGGGGGCTGGCTCGCGAACATAGGGCACATAACTGACCTCGACACCGGCAGCAGCTGCGCGTTGCGCACGAGCCAGCGCATCGCCGCGCGTAGCTATGCCGTCGCTCAAAATGACGATGCGGCGGGCGGCATCGGGCGGGAACATGGCCAGCGCAGTTTGCAAGGCTTTGGCGATATTGGTGCCACTGGCGCTCGGCGTGGAGGCGATGCCATCTATCTCGGCGAGCGCGCTGAAGTCTCGCTCGGGCACAGCATTGTCGCCGAAAACCAGCAGCGCCCATTCATCATCGTGCGGTTTGCTCGCCAGCGCAGCCCGCAAAAAGTCCATCTGGGCAGATTCGGCAGCGCTGCCCATGCTGTCGGAGGCATCGACCAAGAAAACAACCGCCAGCCTTTCGACAGCGCCCACTTGCTGCAAGCCCGCCAGCGCGAGCACCAGCAGCGCCACGATAAACGAGCGCAGCAGCAGACTGCTGATATCGCGGCGACGACGAAAAGCCTGGCGCGGGAAGCCGATCAACCACAGCAGCGGCAGCAAGATAACCAGCAAAAGTGCTACAGCTGGCGCTGTGAACTGCATCGGACTGTCCTATCGTTACATGAAGTGGCAGAGCCGCAGCGCGACCCGACATCTGGAGCCGATTGTAACCAAGCTGCGCGAGTCTTTACAGGTTGTCTACAAGCGTTGTGAATATGCCAGCGCGCAGAATATCGCTTTGCTTATAGCGCGATTCGATATGGTATGCTACACTTGCGATGCTGTAAGTTATCGAAATCTTATACCTTTGCAAGCTGCCCGGCGTATGATTAGCAGCCGCCCAGCGCTTTGTTGCATGGAAAGAAGGACTCGATGTCCGAATATAGTCATTTGACCCCGAGCGAGTCAATTACACCCGAAGCGGGTCAGGGCGCTGCACAAGGTCCAGAGCTTATCAAAGTCTCGGCGCGCTCGCGTTCCACAGCGGTTGCAGGCGCAATTGCCGGCGTCATGCGCGAACATGGCATGGCGGATGTGCAGGCCATCGGCGCTGGCGCAGTCAACCAGGCGGTCAAAGCCCTGGCTATTGCTCGCGGCTATTTGGAACGCGATGAAATCGACCTGGTTGCCACGCCCTACTTCACCGATGTAGATATCGACGGCAACGAACGGACAGCTGTGCGTTTTCGTGTCGAGCCGCGCCCGCTCGGCGACTAGCCCGCCAAGCGCCTCTTTGCACAAAAGGCTATAGCCCTGCACCCCGCCGCTGTTATACTATTCGCGGTCTATGTTTGCTTGTTGCAGGGAGTCTCCTCGTGTCCGACTTGACAAATCTCGCCATCAATACCATCCGCACGCTGTCGATGGATGCGGTGCAAAATGCCAACAGCGGGCATCCGGGCTTGCCCATGGGCTCTGCGCCAGTTGGCTACACCCTTTGGCTGCAGCATCTGCGGCATAACCCGCGCAACCCGGGTTGGGAAAATCGTGACCGCTTTGTGCTGAGCGCCGGGCACGGCTCCATGCTGCTTTACTCGCTGCTGCATTTGACCGGCTATGACCTTTCGCTGGACGAGATCAAAAATTTCCGCCAGTGGGGCAGCAAGACGCCAGGGCATCCTGAATATGGGCATACGCCGGGCGTCGAAACGACCACCGGTCCGCTGGGACAAGGCGCGGCGACAGCTGTGGGCATGGCGCTTGCAGAAGCCTATCTGGCCCGCTGCTTCAACCGTCCCGGGCACAACATAATCGACCATCACACGTATGTGCTGGTTAGCGATGGCGACTTGATGGAAGGCGTCTGTCTGGAGGCCTGCGCGCTGGCCGGGCATTGGGGCTTGGGCAAGCTGATCTTTTTGTATGATGACAACGAAGTCACCCTGGATGGCGCGGCCCAGATGACATTCAGCGAAGATGTGGCGCAGCGCTTTGTGGCGATGGGCTGGCATGTAGATCGCGTTGCCGACGGTAACGATGTCGCCGCGATTTCCAGCGCCATCGACCAAGCCAAATCTCAAACAGATAAACCCAGCCTGATCGCTGTGCGCACCATCATCGGCTTTGGCAGCCCCAACAAACAAGGCAGCAGCGCCGCCCATGGCAGCCCGCTGGGTGTGGACGAAGTCGCGCTCGCCAAGCAGAATCTGGGCTGGAGCACGACCGACAGTTTCTTCATCCCGGGCGAGGCGCTCGAGCACTTCCGCAGCTGCGTTGACGCGGGAGCCGCCGCCGAAAGCAACTGGCAGCGAAAATACGCAGCCTGGCGCGCAGCTTATCCCGAACTGGCAGCAGACTATGAACGGGCGCAAGCGGGCGAATTCGCAGCCGGCTGGCGCGCTGAATTGCCCAGCTGGGCTGCCGATGCGCAACTGGCAACACGCAGCGCGGGCGGCGAGGCGTTGAATGTGCTGGCGCGATTTGCTCCCACCATGATCGGTGGCGATGCCGACCTGGCCGGCAGCACACGCACGCTCATCAAGGGCGCGCAAAACACCGGACCCGGCCAAGCTGCCGAGCGCAATCTGCGTTTTGGCGTGCGCGAACATGCCATGGGCGCGATCGTGAATGGATTGGCTTTGCATGGCGGCATCGTCAAACCCTACAGCGCAACTTTCTTCACCTTTAGCGATTATATGCGCCCGGCCATCCGCCTCGGCGCGCTGATGGACTTGCCGACTGTGTATGTATTCACGCATGACAGCATTGGTTTGGGCGAAGACGGACCAACCCATCAGCCGGTCGAGCATTTGATGTCGCTGCGCGTTATGCCCAATCTGCATGTTTTCCGTCCAGCAGACGCGATTGAAACAGCCGGCGCCTGGGCAGCCATCGCCGAGCTGCCACACCCGTCCGCCATCGTGCTCAGCCGCCAGAATTTGCCCGTGCTGGCAGGCAACGACGCCGGCATTGTTGAAGGGGTTTCGCGCGGGGCCTATGTGCTTTCCGAGCACGAATCGGGCGAGCTGGACGTCATCATCATCGCCACCGGCAGTGAAGTGGCGATAGCGCTGGATGCAGCCGGCTTGTTGGAAGAGGCGGATATTCGCGCGCGCGTCGTCTCCATGCCCTGCTGGGAGCTATTTGAAGCGCAAACGGACGAATACAAAGCCGCTGTCTTGCCGCCAGAAGTCACTTGCCGCGTCAGCATAGAAGCCGGCGCGACATTGGGCTGGGAGCGATATATCGGCACGGACGGCATCGCGCTGGGCGTCGATCGCTTTGGCGCCAGCGCTCCTTATACAGATCTCTACCAGCAATACGGTTTGACGCCGGGGCACCTGGCCGAAGCTGTCAGCGCGCTCCTGGATGACTGAAGTCGCCGCGGGGCAACATCCGCCCAAAGTGGTGGTCGTCCTGCCGACATACAACGAGCGGGACAATATCACCCGTCTGCTGCCGGCGCTATGCCAGTTGCCAGTTGCCAATCTGCAGATTCTGATCGTCGACGACAATTCGCCAGATGGCACGGGCGAACTGGCGAATGAGCTGGCGCAGCGACCCGAATATGCGCGCCGGCTGCATGTCTTGCACCGACCGCACAAGCAAGGGCTGGGACCCGCCTATATCGCCGGTTTCAAGCGCGCGCTAGCCATGGGCGCCGATCTCATCATCGGTATGGATGCCGATTTTTCGCATCAGCCAGAGCGCATCCCGGCTATGCTGCAGCGGGCGGCCGACTGCGATATCGTGATCGGCTCGCGCTATGTGCCAGGCGGCAGCGTCGACAGCAACTGGGGCAGCTTGCGCAAGTTGCTGAGTTTTTGGGCGAACCGCGTGTATACGCCGCTCATCCTGGGTTTGCCGGTGCGCGATGCCACGGGCGGGTTTCGCGTTTTTCATCGCGCCGCGCTGATCGGCATCGACCTCGACCGCGTGCGCTCCAACGGCTATGTTTTCCTGGTGGAATTGGGGTATGTGGCGCAGCGACTGGGCTATACCTTGGGCGAAGTGCCCATCCACTTCCCCGACCGGCAGCATGGACAGTCCAAGATGTCGAGCCGCATCGCGCTGGAGGCCGCGTTGCGCGTCTGGCAGATTCGCTGGCGTCACCGCCGGCTTACTCGCGCCGAACGCCGCACGCGCCCCTATCCGCTATAAGCTATCCACCGCCCACAACAAACCGCGCCGGACGATCTCGCGCGCTTCTGGCACATCGAAGTCGCCAATGACATGTCCCAGTGAGCTGTAGAAGACTTTGCCCGCCCCATAACGCCGCGTCCAAGCCACTGGCATGACAGTGCCATCGATCCAGGCTGCGTGTTCACCGCTGAAGGTGGTGGTCGCCAGCACCTGGTTGGATGGGTCGGTGTGCATGTAATACTGCTCGGAGTGCATGTCGAAGTCGGCGATTCCAGCCGTAATGGGATGCGCCTGGTCTGTCACATTGACGCGGTAGTCGATGATATTGCCGGGATGCGCCACCCACTGCCCGCCACACATAAACTGGTATTCGGTGTTGTTGCGAAAGGCGTCGGCCATCCCACCGTGCCAGCCGCCGACATTGACGCCCCGCTCGCGCACGGCCTCCAGCAAGCCGGCCTCTTGCTCGCGCGTGATGCTGCTCATGGTATAGACGGGCACGACCATGTCGACTGCGTTCATCAACTCGGCATCCAGAAAGCTGTCCAGGGTCTCGGATAAGGTGACGCGCAAGCCAGACTCTTGCAGCAAACCCGCGAACAAGTGCGAAGTCTCGGTCGGGTCGTGGCCTTGCCAGCCACCATAGACGATTAAGGCATGTTTGTTCATGGCTGTTCCTTTTCAATATATGGTTTCAGCTAGTGTAGTCTGCGCCGCGCCGGTCTTGCAACATCAGAGCGGGAAATTCGACAGGGCAATCGCAAAAATAGGCAACGTTTTGCCAGGCAAACCTCTCTAATGCTTTACCACCGAGTACACAGAGGACACAGAGGGCACAGAGGGCACAGAGGTCACAGAGAGGCAAGCAAACATTTTGCATTCTCTTGGCTTTTTGTGGCGAACCAGGCAGGCCACAGTTGCCCATAGCGCAGTCATTTACATTCTGTGCGGTAACAACTCTCGGAATACGCGGTGGCAGAATAATTCGATGCGGTTGCCCGCGGGAAAATTGGCTGTTATTGCCGGCGCGCCGCTTATTGAAAAGTCATGTCGATGTGGAAAATGGTATTGCCCGAAGCGACATAGATAATATCTTGCTCGGGATAGGCGACCACCGCCGAA
>JAJDZQ010000067.1 GCA_022824565.1 Anaerolineae bacterium
GAAATCCCTAACGCCGTGGGACACGACCTGCGACTGTAGTGGCTATTATGGCCGGGAATGCAGTTTTTTTCAAATATGCGCCGGCGGTCTCGGAATTGCGGGCGAGGTGAACATCGCGGATATAACTCTATCAGCGAACACGTCACAGGTTTTTTTCACCACAGAGAACACAGAGTTTTCTTGTTTGCTCGGCGCTGTTTATCATAACCGCCTATTCACCACTCCCCGAATGGATTGCGGCGAGAATAATCTTGTAATCAAATGTTAATATGTTGCCTGCTATAATGCTGCCGCTTTCAGCTAGGTTATGCCTGCTGGATTTTACCCATTTCTGAAAGGCAGAGGTCATGCGCAAGCTCATTGTTCTCTTGGCCATCGTCGCTGTTTTCGTCGGAGGTTTACCGGTCTCGCCCAACTTCCCCAGCCCAATCGACCAACGGTAAAGAAATCAGGAGGAGTGTTCCCGGGCTGCGTTCAGGTCAAGTGGCTAGCTGAGGGATTATTAGCAGAAGGGCAGAAATATGAAGTCCGCCTTACGAAGGTCGGCAAGGGCCGACTCAAGTATGCCGCCGACAGCGACCCAGCGCGTCGAAATTATGGCTGGAATCATTGGCAAAATATCGGAGGCTATCTAGCACGTCCCGGGCGTAAAGTCTTCGTTGCTACCCAATGCGGCTTGGAACCGGGACAGAAGATCAAGGCGCGTGTACGGGTGGTGGACAGCGAAGGCGGCGTTGGACCCAGTTCCAAAGCGTCCAAAGTATTTGTGACGCCATAAGTCGCGTGGCCGGTGAATAGCCAGGCGCATCGCAAAGAGCCGCTCCGCGTGGGGCGGCTATTTTTTGATCCCGTGATGAAGGTCGCGAGCTGCTAGGGCAGCCATCCGGCCAGATAATCAAATTGGGATTAATTTAGTATTGACCGCCATATGTCGTTTGAGTATATTGCCCGTAGCATTTACACCATTTACACTAGGAGGTTGATATTATGCGTAAGCTAATCCTTCTCGCGCTTGTCTCTGCGCTTTTCCTTGCTGTTTTACCTGCTCAGGCTAAATTACCGAGGCCCGATAAACCAACGCTCGCGCAATCAGAGGTATTCCCTGATTGTGTTGCAATCCAGTGGCCCGATGGGAATATAAAACGCAAGTACAAATATGAAGTTCGCCTTACGAAGGTGGGTACGGGCAAGCTCCAGTATACTGCCGACAGCAACCCGGCTCGCCGTAACGTTGGCTGGACATGGTGGCGGGATGTCGGTCCCCATGTCCTTACCGGCGGTGTATTCTATGCCGACCAATGTGGCTTGGTATCGGGGCAGACGATTAAAGCCCGCGTTCGCGTCGTGAACGCCAAAGGCCGGGCTGGTCGCAGTTCCAGGTCATCTGACGCCTATGTAGTCCCATAAGCGGCTTGGCGGCTGCATATCGAAGCAATGCGCAAAGAGCCGCTCTGCATGGGGCGGCTCTTTCATTTTGCGCGGTCGCTGCGCGTTACGAGGGCAGACGCAAGCATGGTACAGTCAGGTTTTCAGTTGCCAGTTAAACGGGAAGGCGAGCGACAATGACGCCTTTGGAGAAAGTTCAGGCGCGGTTCAGGATTGAATTTGGCGAAGCGCCCGCTGCAATCGTGCGCGCGCCGGGCCGGGTCAACCTCATCGGCGAGCACACCGACTACAACGACGGCTTCGTCTTTCCGCTGGCCATCGACCGCGCCGCCTGGATCGCCCTGCGCCCCCGCGCCGACAGCTGCGTTCGCGTCATTTCTCTGGACATGGACGATGACCAGTCATTTAACTTGAATGACTTGCCTCGCCCAGACGCGACTCGCTGGATCGACTACATCATCGGCGTGGCTTGGGCATTGCAGCGAGGCGGCTATCGGCTGGCGGGCTGGGAAGGCGTGTTGGCTGGCGATGTGCCCATCGGCAGCGGCTTGTCATCTTCGGCGGCGCTGGAATTGGCGGCGGCGCGAGCCTTCTATTGCGTGAGCGACTTCGACTGGGACGCGGCGCAGATGGCGCAAATCGGACGCGCGGCGGAAAATGAATGGCTGGGCATTCAGACGGGCATCATGGATCAAATGATCTCGGCGGCGGGCGTGGCCGGACGCGCTCTGCTGATTGACTGCCGCAGCCTGGAAAGCACTCCCGCGCCCCTGCCTGCGGACACGTCCATCGTCATCCTCGATACAGGCACGCGACGCGGGCTGGTCGGCTCGGCCTATAACGAAAGGCGGCGGCAATGCGAGGCGGCGGCGCGGCACTTTGGCATAGCTGCCCTGCGCGATATCGACCTGGCGACATTTGCCAATCGAGCCAGCGAACTGGCGCCAGTGATTCGCCGGCGAGCGCGGCATGTCATCAGCGAAAACGAACGCACCCTGCAAGCGCGGGCTGCCATGCTGGCGGGTGATGCCGAGGCGTTGGGCGAGCTTATGATCGCCAGCCATACAAGCTTGCGCGACGACTTTGAAGTATCCAGCCCGGCGCTGGATGCCATCGTGAATTGCGCCAATGCCGAGCCCAGCTGCTATGGCGCGCGGTTGACCGGCGCGGGATTTGGCGGCTGCGCGGTCGCTCTGGTGCGCAGGGATGCTGCGGAGGACTTTGTGCGCAAAGTCGGCGCAGGCTATGCATCGGCGACGGGCAACACGCCGGCTCTCTATGTAACCCGGGCCAGCGCGGGCGCAACGACCATGCAATTGGGCGCTCCAGAGAATACTCGGCTGTAGGGACGATACTTGTCTCGCCCACAACAGCGCACAGTATTGTTTGGGCGTCTCAAGAGCCGCCCCTACGCGATGCCAATTTATTGTTGCATTACTTTGTTGTTGCTTTTACCGAGTACAAAGCGAGCGCTGAAGTTTTAGAACTCGGTGTACTCATGCAACTCGGTGCGCTCGGTGGTTCATTTTTCATTCATTCCAGCGTTGATTGTACTTCTGTAGCGAAGAACTATGCTATGCTAGGCGAATTGTGCAGCATGCTACTGAGGAGGCAGCGCCTTTGGACTCGTTGAAGCTGGCGCATGATATTGTCGATATCATCGAAGACCGCAAGGCAGAAGACATTCTGCTGCTCGACCTGCGCCCCGACCAACTCATCGCCGACTTTTTCATCATCTGCAGCGGCGACAATGAACGTCATCTGCGCGCGCTGACCGAAACGGTGCGCCTGGATGTCAAGGACAAGCATGCCAAACTGCCCTTTGCCAACGAAGGCACGGCAGAAAGCGGCTGGGTCGTGCTGGATTATGGCGATGTGGTGGCGCACTTATTCGCGCCAGAAAAACGCAAGTACTATGCGCTGGAAGAGCTCTGGGACGCGGCGGGGCGGGTCATGCTGCGCATCCAGTAGCTAGCTGGCACCCTCGGCGAAGCGCTTGAAACTTTCCATGCCTTTGCGAGTCTGGGCGCGGAAACGCCCTTGCCCCATGAAGAAAGCCATGATGCGCATGAAGCCGCTGAACTGAAATTCGCAGTCCATATGCCAGCGCGTGGTTTCGCCTTCGTCGTGGAATGTGTTTTTGATGATGTTGTGCACGCCGCTGGCGTCGTATGTGCCGCTGAACTCGTCTGGCATGTCGCGGGTGATGATGGTTTCGATCATCTCCATTTTGCGCTTGCCCATATCGTAGAGCAGGCGGGTGCGCGCGCCTGGATGACCGGGTTCGCCGCTGAGGTGCTCGATTTCGGTCAAGCCTTCGTGCCACTGCTTGAGATTATCGAAGTTGTCGAAGAGCTCGATGACCCGTTCGCGCGGCAGATTGAGGATAATATCTTCTGTATAGCGCATACGCTTTGCCAACCGCCATTTCAACTATGCGGACAGGGCTGGCGGTGGGAGGTTCAGCTTCGGACCGTCAGCCGATTCAAAGCCGACTGTACCACAAACACCAGTCCAAACAGCGCGCTGAGCATCAGCACGATGCACGCGCCAGATGGAACATCCAGATAGTATGACGCATAAAAGCCGACGATGCCACTGGCGATGCCCAGCAGGCTGGAGATGACCAGCATGTGATGCAAGCGCTTGACCAGCAACCGCGCCGTGGCCACCGGCGTGATCAACAAAGCCAGCATCAGCGCGATGCCCACCGCCTGCAAGCTGACGACGATGGTGACGGCGACCAATATCAACAGCAGCAGACGCAGCGCTTCGGCGGGCAGCTTCAAACTTTGCGCCAGGCTCACATCGAAGCTGATGATGAGAAACTCTTTGTAGAACAAGCCGATGATGACCAGCACGATGGCGCTCATGGCGGCCATAATCAACAGGTCATCGTGGCTGATGCCGTTGATGCTGCCGAAGAGAATATGCGCCAAGTCGATGGAATAGCTGGATTGTGTGCTGATGATGGCGATGCCCAGCGCAAACATGGTGACGAAGACGATGGCGATGGCGCTGTCTTCTTTCAGCTCTTGCTTGCGCGTCAACCAGGCGATCACCAGCGCCGAGAAGATACCCGCGCCCAAGCCGCCCAAGAAGAGACTGCTGCCGATGCTGCCGCCGCTGGCTGTGTAGGACAGGGCGACGCCGGGCAGGATTGAATGCGCAAGCGCGTCTCCCCAAAAAGCCATGCCCCGCACCACCACAAAACAGCCGACGACCGCGTTGATGCCGCCGACCAAGATCAGCGCCAGCATGCCCCGCTGGATGAAGTTGTATTGCAATGGCTCGGCAAGGAAAGCCACCAGGTCCATCTTCAAGAAATCCTTTTTGCTTGACGATGCAACATCAGCCGGTCGTCGTTGACCGTGCTGAAAGTCCAGCCAAATGCCTGTCGCAGTATCTGGGGCTCGAGCACTTCGTCCGGCGCGCCAAAGGCCGCGATCTCGCCTTGACGAAGCGCCAGGATCTTGTCGAAGTCCAGCGCCGCGTTGTCCAGGTGGTGCGTCGACATCATGATGGTGATGCCGTGCTCGGTCATGATGTCCAGCGCCTCGATGATCTCGCCTTCCGCCTGTTGGTCGATACCGCTGAAAGGCTCGTCCAGCAGCAGCACGCGGGAATCTTGTGCCAGCGCGCGGGCGATGAAGACGCGCCGACGTTGCCCGCCGCTGAGCTCGCTGATTTGTCGCTTGGCCAAATCGGCCAGGCTCAAGTGCTCCAGAACAGCGCGCACGGCCTGATGATCGCGACGGCGCGGCAGCCGAAACCAGCCAATATGGCGGCTGCGCCCCATCATCACGACATCGTAAACCGAAGCCGGGAAGCTCCAGTCGATGAGGTTTTGCTGGGGCACATATCCGACCAGGCTGTGGCTGCTGTAGCAATCTTCGCCAAAGATCGAGATGTTGCCCGAGTTGAACTGCAGCACGCCGACGATGGCTTTGATGAGCGTGCTTTTGCCAGCGCCGTTGGGTCCGATGATGGCGACGCGCTCACCGGCTTCGATTGTGAAGCTGATGTTGCAAAGGGCGTGCCGGTTGCCTGGATAGCCCGTGCCTAGCTGGCGGACGACCAGCGCCGCCTGCACGCCCTGCTTCGCTGCCATACGGATTATGCCTCTCGTTTGTGGTTTTAGCTGCCCAGCGCCACCACTATGGTGGAAAAATTGTAGCGCATGAAGTCCAGATAGGTAGCGGCAGGTCCATCGGCATCGCTGAGCGAATCGGTGTAGAGCGATGCGATTTCTGCGCCAGTTTCTGCGGCGATAACCTGCAAGATCTTGTCGCTGGTGATCGATTCGCCAAAGATGGCGGTCAATTCATGCTCGCGGATGACATCGATGACCGAGGCGACATCGCTCGCGCTCGGCTCGACCACCGTGCTGACGCCGGGGATGACAGTGCTGACGATTTCAAAGCCGAAGGTGCCGGCCAGGTAACCCAGCGCATCGTGAGCGGTCACCAGCAGGCGCTTTTCTTCGGGCAGGTTTTCCAGCGCGGGCCAGATGAAATCTCTTTCCAGCGCGTCCAGTTCCGCAGCATAAGCCAGCGCGTGTTCGTGATATTCGCCAGCATGCTCGGGGTCGAGTTCGGAGAAGCTGTCGCGAATGGTCAGCGCCCAGCGGATGACATTCTGCGGATCGAACCAGATATGGGGGTCGCAGGCGCCTTCGTCATGGCCGTG
>JAJDZQ010000122.1 GCA_022824565.1 Anaerolineae bacterium
CAACGAAGGCGATACCGTGCTCGACCCCTTCTGTGGCTGTGGCACGACCGCGCACGCCGCCGAAACGTTGGGGCGAAAATGGATCGGCATCGACATCTCGAAGTTCAGCGCCGGCCTCATCCGCGACCGCATCCTGCACAATTTCAAATACCTCAACAGCGATGACATCCAGCTGCGTGGCACGCCCGACTCGGTGGCGGAAGCCCGTCAGTTGGCGCGGCAAGACCCCTTTGAGTTCGAGAAGTGGGTCTGCGGATTCATCGGCGCCGAGGGCATGTTCCGCGAGCCTGGCGAAAAAGGCGCGGATGGCGGCGTCGATGGCGTGCTCAAGTTCTATCCCGTGCGCGTGGGGCGCAAGGTCAAGCCCGAATACGCCATCGTGCAGGTGAAAGGCGGACATGTGACAGCCGACGCGGTCAAGGCGCTGCACGAAACAGTGCGCCGCTACGAAGCCACCGCCGGCGTCTTGGTCTGCTTTGGAGATCAACTGGGCACGGTCGAAAACCAGCGTATCAAAGCCACTTTCAAGGATTCCTGGGGCAGCTATCCAGTCATTCAAGGCTTCAGCGTTGAGAGCCTGCTGAGCGATGGGCAGCTGGATCTGCCGCTGTATGGCTACAAACGGCGTGGCGCGCTGCTGAGCTTGTGACCCCCTCTGTGCCCTCTGTGGTCTCTGTGCCCTCTGTGTTAGAATCACCCCCATGCCAAAACCAATCACGATAGAAGACATCAAAATCATCCTGACCCAGCCGGGCTCATCGCGCTTGGGCATCGTCAAGGTCATCACTTCCGAGCCGGGGCTGTATGGCTTGGGCTGCGCCACTTTCACGCAGCGCATATTCGCGGTCGCGACAGCTATCGAGCGCCACCTGAAGCCTTTCCTGCTGGGCAGAGATGTCGCGCGCATAGAAGAAATCTGGCGAATGGCCATGGTGCATGGCTACTGGCGCAATGGTCCTGTGCTGAACAATGCCATCAGCGGCGTCGACCAGGCGCTGTGGGATATCAAGGGCAAGCGCGCTGGCCTGCCCGTCTGCGACCTGCTGGGCGGAAAGCTGCGCGAAGGCGCGAATGTGTATGTGCATGCCGATGGCGGCAGCAAAGAAGCAGTCGCTGATCAGGTGCGCGCCTATATGGAACAGGGCTTTCGCTACATTCGCGTGCAGATGGGCGGTTATGGCGGGCAGGCAAGCCAGCTAACCAAGCCGCGCCAGGCTCCGGCCGGCGCTTATTACGACCCGCGCGATTATTGCCGCAATATGCTGGATATGATCGCCCATGTGCGCGAGCAGGTCGGCGCAGAGGTCGAGTTGCTGCACGATATCCACGAGCGGCTCGCGCCCGTCCATGCCCTCGAATTCGCCAAAGATGTCGAGGGGTTCAAGCTCTTCTTCCTCGAGGATGCGCTTGCGCCAGAAGACATCCACTGGTTCCGACATATTCGCGGACAGTGCGCCACGCCCCTGGCCATGGGCGAGCTATTCAACAACCCGCATGAGTGGCAGCTGCTGATTCAAGAGCGGCTGATTGATTTTATCCGCATGCACATCAGCCAGATGGGTGGCATCACGCCGGCGCGCAATGTCGCTATCTTCGCCGATATGTATGGCGTGCGCACCGCCTGGCATGGTCCCGGCGATACCTCGCCAGTCGGGCATGCCGCCAACTTGCAGCTGGATCTGTGGCATCCCAACTTCGGCATACAAGAATGGTATCAGCCTTCGAGCCTGGAATATGATATGTTTCCCGGTTTGCCGATTGTGGAAGACGGTTACCTGTATCCCAATGACGAGCCGGGGCTGGGCATCGACCTGGATGAGCGGCTGGCGGCGAAGTATCCCTGCCAGGACATCGTGGAAGAATGGACGCAGACGCGCCTGCCCGATGGCACGCCCGTTCGTCCCTAGCCCCCATCCCAAACCCCTCCCCGCCGGTCTGTGTCTATGCGACCCAAAATGAGGGCGGGGCTTATTTTGCGCAAATCTCGGATTGCTTAGCTCCCCTTCCCTCCTTGTGGGGGAAGGGGCCGGGGATGGGGGGCATATGAGGATCTACCCCACCCCCCAACCCCCTCCCCGAAGCATCAGGGAGAGGGAGCCATTCAAAGAAGCTGAATTCTGATGCTAGATTTCTTGCAGATTAGCAATAAACGCACTGGTTTCTCGATGAGTCACCCTTCCCCATTGATATGGGGAAGGGCCGGGGAGGGGGTAGAATAAAGTGTCCTGTCCTCAGCTCTTTGTGGGGGAAGGGGCCGGGGATGGGGGGCTACATCTCGGCATTACACACATTCGCTGCCTTCCCCTCTAGCAAGAAATCGGCGATCAACTGCGCCGCTTCCACTGCGACAGTCACCTGCGCGTCGGCGGTGCTGGCGGCCAGGTGCGGCGTATGGATGACATTGGGCAGCCCCAGCAGCGGATTTTCGGGCGGCGGCGGTTCTTGCGCATAGACATCCAGCGCAGCGCCAGCCACCTTGCCACTTTGCAGCGCATCCGCCAGGTCGGCATCGTTGATGAGCGCGCCACGAGCTGCGTTGATGATGCGCACGCCAGCTTTCATCCGCGCGATGCTGCCCGCATTGATCAAGCCGCGGGTTTCATCGGTGATCAGCGCGTGCAGGCTCAAAAAGTCGGCTTGGGCATAGACCTCGTCCAGCCCCAGCAGCGGCACAGCCAGCCCCTGCGCAATTTCTGATGGCAGGTAGGGGTCGTGCGCCACCACATTCATCTCAAAGGCTTGGGCACGCAGCGCAATCGCCTGTCCGATGCGCCCCAAACCGATGAGTCCCAGCGTTTTGCCGCGCAGCTCGACGCCGCCAAAGCGCTTGCGATCCCAGCGACCAGCCACCAGCGAGGCATGTCCCTGGGGAATGTGCCTGGCCAGCGCCAGCATCAATCCAAACGTATATTCGGCAGTGGAGATGGTGTTGCCGCCCGGCGTGTTCATCACCACCACGCCGCGCGCAGTTGCCGCCGCCAGATCGACATTGTCGACGCCCACGCCCGCCCGCGCAATGGCACGCAGCTCATTGGCAGCATCCAGCAACTCGGCATCGGCTGTCACGCCACTGCGGATGATCAGCGCATGAACATCGGCGACCGCGTCCAGCAGATCGGCCCGTTCCAGTTTGCCGGGCGCAGAGACATTGATCCCTTTGCTCGCTGCCAGGATGTCAATTGCTTTTTGGTGCACGTTGTCCGGTACCAGCACATTGAGAGTCATGCCGTTGCCTTTCTTTTCTCCCCTGCCCTCATTTTTGGGGGGCAAGGGGTCGGGGGGATGGGGCAGCGCTCAAGCCAGGAATGCGTCCAACCCGTCCAGCACTTCGTTCAGCATGTCCATATCGACATCGCCCATGTGCGGCAAGCGGAAGGTCTGGCCTTTGATGGCTCCATAGCCTGTGTCCATGGCGATGCCGCATTCCCGCTGCATAAATTTGTCCATGGCAGCCACATCTATGCCGCGCGTGTTGGCGACTGTGGTCACGGTATCGCTGCGATAGCCAGCCTGCGCGTACAAGCCAAAGCCTCGCGAAAGCGTCCATGCGTGCGTGTGGTCTCGCATTTGCCGGTGACGCGCCCAGCGATCTTCGAGTCCCTCATCCAGGATGATATCCAGTTGGGCGTCAGCCGCATTCATCAGCGCGATCGGCGGCGTCGCTGGCGTGTTGTTCTTTTGCAGCGACTTCTCCAAGGTGAGGAAGTCGAAATAATAGCCACGATTTTCGATTGTCTGCGCCCGTTCCAAAACGCGGTCGCTGACGGCGGCGAAGGCGATGCCAGGTGGCAAGGCGAACGCTTTCTGACTGGATGTCAGCGCGACATCAATGCCCCAGTCGTCCATGCGCAGCTCTGTGCCCAGAAAGCCGCTGACGGTGTCGACGAAGAAAAACGTGTCTGCATGTTGCCGCACAACCTGGGCGATTTCGCGGATGGGGTTGGTTACGCCTGTGCTCGTTTCGTTGTGCACGGCGCAAACGGCGTCATATGTCTGCTTGTCCAGCGCTTCTGCCACCAGGCCGGGCTTATGCGCGCAGCCCCAGGGCACTTCCAGGCAGTCGACCTGCTTGCCGTTGGCGCGGCTGACCAACGCCCAACGTTCACTGAATGCGCCACCCACCAGGTGCAGGACCTTCTTATCAGCGCGGATGCCACAACGAGACGCGCCTTCCCACAAGCCCGAGCCAGAAGACCCGCTGATGTAAACGCGGTTCTGTGTGAAGAAAGCGCTCTTCAGCTTGTCTTGCAAGCGGGCGAAAAGCGCGGCGAATTCCGGCATGCGATGCCCGATCATGGGCGCGGTCTGCGCGCGCAGAATCGCTGGGCGCACTTCGACAGGACCGGGCAGAAACAGGCGCTTGTGGTCGGCTCGGCTCATTGACGGCGGCTCCTCTTGGGCACGAATTGTCGCCGCGATTGTAGTGATGGGCAGCGGCGTGTAACAGGGGCAATGCGTTTGTGTCTCGTGGCGAGCCAGCCGCGTCACCTATGCACAAAGCGCAGCAATTTTCGGCGTAACCAGGTACAAACTCTCGGTGTGCTCTGTGGCAAACATATTGATGCGATTGTCCTGGAGCTGCGAGGGCGCAGACTTTGGATATTGCGCTAAATCTGCTATGCTTTCGCCCAGTTTCTTTATTGTGGAGGCGCCCATGTTTCAGGTGGCGAACGCGCCCTGCTCTTGGGGCATAATCGAAAATATCGAAGGCGAACGGTATGATTATGCGCGCGTCCTCGACGAAATCGCAGCCAGTGGCTATGCGGGCACAGAATTGGGCGATTGGGGCTTTATGCCCACCGACCCCGCCCAACTCCATGACGAGCTGGGGCGGCGCGACCTGCAACTGTTGGGGTCTTGGGTGAATGTCAGCTTTGAAGACCCAGCCCGTCATGCCGAAAGCACCGAGGCTTGCCTGCGCACGGCAAAATTGCTGGCGGCAGTCGGCGGTCCCGGGGCCATGGTCGTGCTGGGACCCGACCCATACACCGACCCCATGCGCAGCCTGCATTCCGGGCGCATCCAACCCGAGATGAGCCTGGATGCCGAGGGCTGGCGGACCTTCGCAGCCGGCACGACGCAGGCCGCACAGCGGGTTCGCGACGAGACCGGCTTGCGCTGCGTCTTGCATCATCACACCGGCACCTGGGTCGAAACACCTGCCGAAACCGCGCGCTTGCTGGAGATGACCGACCCCAAGCTGGTCGGCCTGGTGTTCGATACCGGGCATTGGTCTTTTGGCGGCGGCGATCCTCTGCAAGGTATTCGCGATCACGCCGAGCGCATCTGGTATGTCCATTTCAAAGATCATGACCCGACTGTGGCTGCAAGTTCGCGCCGGCAAGGCTGGGACGGGCCGACATCGGTGGGCAATGGCATCTTCCCCGAGCTGGGGCAGGGCGATGTGGACTTCCCCGCTGTGTTGCGGGCGCTGCAAGAGATCGACTATGCGGGCTGGATCGTGGTCGAGCAGGATGTGCTGCCCGGCTTGGGCGCGCCGCTGGAGTCTGCCCGACGCAACCGCCAATATCTGCGCAGCATCGGCATCTGATTCGTGATCGGGCTAGCGGAGATTGCACAGGCGCAGGCACGGATCGCGCCCCATTTGACGCCAACCCCAGTCGAAGCGGCTGCTGCGCTGGGCGAAGACGTCTGGCTCAAGCTCGAGAACGTCAACAAGACCCATTCTTTCAAGATTCGCGGCGCATTGAATGCCTTGTTGTCGCTGGGCGCAGAGGCGCGAAGACGCGGCGTCATCGCGGTATCATCGGGCAATCACGCTGGCGCGCTGGCTTATGCTGCCTGGATGAGCGGCGTTTCGGCGCAGATCCTCATGCCCAAGACGACTCCGCAGAAGAAGATCGCCAATGTGCGGCGCTGCGCTGCAGAAGCCATCCTCTTTGGCGACAATTATGACGAAGCCGAAACCGAAGCGCTGCGGCGGGCTGGCAATCCGCGCACCTGGATTTCGCCCTATAACGACCGGGCTGTCATCGCTGGCGCCGGCACGATCGGCTTGGAAATCCTCGAGCAGTTGCCAGATGTCGCGCGCGTCATCGTGCCCGTCAGTGGCGGCGGCTTGCTGGCCGGCGTGGCTACGGCGCTCAAATTGCGCGCTCCCGAAATCGAGGTCATCGGCGTAAACGCCCGTTCTGCCCCAGCCATGTACAACGCGTTCCATTCCTGCCAACTGGCTCAAGATTGGGATACGCTGGCGGATGCGCTGTCTGGCGATATTGAAGCCGGCTCGATCACCTTGCCCATCTGTCTGCGGCGCATGGATGACATCGTGCTTGTGAGCGAAGACAGCATCGCCGAAGCCATGCGCACAATGCTGGCGGCTGGCTGGGTGGTCGAAGGCGGCGGCGCGGTGGGTGTGGCGGCGCTGCTCGAAGGTGTGCTGCCACCTGCGGACGGTGCGACCGTCGTGGTGGTCAGCGGCGGCAATGTCGATCTGTCGGTGCTACGAGGGGTGCTGCAATCATGAGCCACAATTTCATCACAATGGAAGCAAACGCCCGGGCGCTGCTGCAGGCCTTCCAGGCGGGCGAAGACGCGGCCGTCCAACGCGCCCATGCGCAGCTGCCGCAAGTCAAATATGGCTCGCTGGAAGCGGCGCGCGACTTTCCGCTGTCTCTGGACGCTGCCAAAACGATCATCGCCCGCGAGCACGGCGTGAAAAGCTGGGGCGAGCTGCGGCTGCGCTTCAAACTGCAAACCGCCGATTATGGCGAGGCGCTGGGACGATTCAAAGCGCTGGTTGCTGCTGGCGACGCCGCTGGAGTCGCTGCGCTGCTGCTTGAAGAGCCGCGTCTGCGCGAGACCTTGGACGACCCGCATTTTGACTTCGGCTCCACCGCCATCATCATCGCCAAGCACAACCTCGCGCTGGTTGATGCGCTGTTGAAGCACGGCGCAGATATCAATGCCAAGTCGCAATGGTGGGCTGGCGGTTTTTCTGTGCTGGAAGGCGCTTCTGCCAATGCGGCAGGGCAGCTGATCGAGCGCGGCGCAATCATTACCGCGCATGCCGCTGCTGAACAAGGCTGGTTGGACTGGCTGGAGGCCGCCTATCAAAGCGACCGCTCCGTCATTCATGCGCGTGGCGGCGATGGCAAGACTCCGCTGCACTACGCCACCGACCCGGCGGTCATGGACTGGTTGCTGGAACGCGGCGCAGACCGGGAAGCGCGCGATATCGACCACGCCTCGACGCCCCTGCAGTGGCAGCTGGCGGCGGGCAATCGCAGCGCGGCACGGGCTCTGGCCGAGCGGGGCGCGCAGGTCGATCTCTTCGCGGCGATCATGCTGGGCGAGCTGGAACTGGCGCAGCGGGCATTGGCGCTGCATCCGCAGGCAATCCGCGCGCGCATCAACCAGGCTGGCTATGCGCTTGTGCCCCAGGCCGATGGCTCGCATCAATATGTCTATGCCTTTGAAGCCGCAGGCCTGTCGCCTTTTCAAGCCGCGCTGGCCTGTGAGCAAGATGCAATCTTCGACTGGCTGCTGGAGCGAGCGCCTCTCGAAACGCGGCTGCTGGCCCATTGCGCGCGCGGAGATGTTGATGCGGCCCGGCGCATCGCCGAAGCCAACCCGGGCTTGGTCGGCAGCTTGCCCGAATCCGACCAGCGCCAGCTCATTCACGCCGCCTGGACGGACAATGCGAAAGTCGTCGCGTTGATGGCGGAGTTGGGCTTCGACCTGCATATCCGCGATGACGACAAGATGACCCCCTTGGACAGCGCCGCCTTTCATGGCTTCGCCGATGTCATCGCCGTCCTGCTGGCTGTCGATGCTGCCCCGCCGCTGGACTGGCAGAATGGCTATGGCGCCACGCCCCTCGACACCGCGCTGTATGGCCGGGGACACAGCTGGAGCAAAGGTGACGATTACCCGGCCGCGATCAAATTGTTGATTGATGCGGGCAGCGAAGTGCGCGCCCAGTGGCTGCCTACGGGCGATGATGAAATTGATGCCCTGTTGCGGTCGGCGCTATGACTGGACAGGGGGAGGCAAAACCCCCCTCGGTCCCTCCGACAGGTTCACCCCCCTCGGTCCCCCCGACAGGTCAGGGGGAGGCTGACCCCCACCCAAACCCCTCCCCCAAAATGAGGGAGGGGCTTTTCACACCCCATCAATCCACCTGTCGGGTCGGGAGGCACTTACCTTGACTCCCCTCCCTGACTCGTCGGGGAGGGGCTGGGGGAGGGGTTAAATGGGCGAGTCGCCGCCTCGCCCCTACGCTGTCTCATTGGGGAGGGGTTAGCTACCCTCTCCGTCCCGACGGGGAGGGGCTGGGGGAGGGGTGAGCCATTCGCGAATGTCCGCTCGTCGACCTATTCTGATGGCGGGGTTGCCGGTGGCGTCGGGGTCGGCGCTTCGGCTGCCAAAACTTGCTGCCAGGCGATACGCAATTCCACCGGCGCGCCAGCCAACGCGCTCATTTCCTGACGGAGCTGCTCGAGCTGTGTTTGACTCGGCGGGGCGAGCGCGCGCACAGCGGCATGCACCACCAGTGGCTCGCCGGGGTCGATATGGAACTCGCTAATGCTTGCGCCGCGCAAGGTATCCTGCAGCGCAGTCACCATAGCAGCCGTCATAACGTCCAGAGGGCGCACAATCTGTCGCGAGACCACCGTCAGTTGGATATGCTGCCGATACAGCGCATCCAGCAACTCTTGCGCGGCGGCGACCTCGTCTGGCGTGATAGCGTGGTCGGCTTGCACCAACAGCTGCACACCCAGCGGCAAGCCCCTGATGACATGATATTCCACGACTGTCGCGCCGTGGAATGCCTCTGCCTCGAGCCGCGCGCGAATATGCGCCTGGTCAATGGCTTGCGAGCCAAGCCTGCCAAAAACCAGCAGCACCAGCAGGGCGATCACCGCCAGCATCAGCCGCCAAACGCGCAAATGGCGGCGACTTGCGCCCTCGCGCTCTTGGCTGGGGTGCATGCCCATCCACAAAAATGTGATGTATTGCGCCGCGATGATGAAGGCGATATTTGCCAGGAAGAGCAGGTTCGCGCCAAAGGCCAGGTCGATATCGCTCAGCGCCAAACCCAGCCCGATGGTGCAGATTGGCGGCATCAGTGCAGCCGCGATCGCCACGCCAGCCAAAGCCACCGGGATGCCTTTGCGCGCTGTGGCATAAGCCGCCACCCAGCCTGATACCAGCGCGATAGCCGCATCCAGCAAGTTGGGGCTGCCACGCACCAGCATCTCTTCTGTTGGCGTATCTATGGGCAGCGCCACGCCCATCACCAGCGAAATCAGCAGCGCCAGCGTCACCCCTTGCAAGAGCGACAAACTGGCGCGCCGAGTCAGCTGCAAGATGCCGCTGGCCAGGCCCGTGGAAAAACTGGACAAAGGCGACATCAAGGGCGCAACCAGCATCGCGCCGATAATGACCGCCGCGCTGTTGGTCAACAAACCCAGCGTGGCCAAGGCCGCCGAAAGCACGATCATCACAAGATAATCCAGGTTGGAGCTGGCGTTCTTTTGCGCGCTCCAGATCATCTCGGTCTGTTCCACCTGCGTGAGTCGTGGATTAAATCGGGCGATGCCGTGCTCGATCGTGCCGCGAAGCCCGCGATGCCACTCGATCTGCGAGATCAAAATGACGGGTCCCGGCGCTTGATTCAGCAATTGATTGCTTACATCGTTGGTGATCTGCCGTTCAAAGTCGCTTTTCTGTGAAAAACCCAGCACCAGCAGGTCATCGGCCGTGACCAAGCCCAAAATTTCCCGCGCGGGCTGGCTGCTGGTGATGATCCGTTTGCTCAGGTCGCGTTGATGGGGCAAGCGCGCCTCGTAGCTGGTGATGGCGGCTTCGTGCACAGGGTTGTAATGATAATCGTGCTGCACATTCAACTGCTTCAGCGGGATGCTGTGCTGGATGGCCAGGCTGACGCCCAGCCGCACCGCATGAGCGGCAGCTAGCCGGCCATCGACCGGGACGACCACCTGGTCATAACCGGGAGAGTGCGACTGCCGATAGATCAAGACGCCGCAGGGCGCTGTCGCGATGACATTCTCGACGACTGTGCCCAGCTTGACCTGCCCTTGAGTCGATTGCTGCACGCCCAGGATAATGACATCCGACCCGCGTTCGCGCGCAATATCCAGGATGCCGCGGGATACGCTGTCGGCCATTTCAGTAACCAGCTCGACGCGGCGCTCTCCACCCGTGTGGCTGAATTCATCAATGATCTCTTGCAACTCGTCGCTGACCGTGGCGGTATGTTCGACATTGCCCAGAGAGATCACCAATGCGATGACCAGCCCCTCGCCAGGATGCACGATTTCGCCGGCGATGCGCAGCATGTTCACGGCTGTATCGGGCCGTCCCAGCGGAACGACCGCCGTGCGCGCATAATAATTGTGGACGGGCAGGGGAGTTTCGGGCGTGGTGCTCATAGTGAGAACCTTGGTGGACCTTGCCGGCTGCGGGCAGCGCAATTCGGGCGGCCTGCTGTGTGCTACGCGCTCCTCGCCACAGCAGCGCTCAATCGAGGATGACCGGCTCTCCCGTGAATTGCGTGCTGGCTTCGTTGTATTGCATAAGCTCGATTCGCACGCCGCTGGGGTCGGTCAGCCAGGCTTGCCAATTGTTGTCGGCACCCATTTTCTTTGGCTCGACAACCACGCCGCGAGCCGTCAATGCCGCGATCGTTTGGTCGATATCGGCGACTTCCAGGCAGAAATGCTTGATGATGGGTCGTTCATAATTGGGCGCTGCGCCTTCTGCGAAGACCTCGACGAAAGTGGTTTCGCCAGCTTTGACATAGAAGCCGAAGCGCTCGCCCCTGCGGATGAAGTCAAAGGCTTTTTCCATGCCCAAGCCCTCGACATAGAAGCGCTCGGACGCAGCCAGGTCGGTCGCCCCAATGCAGACATGCGCCAATCGTGTGAACATGCTGTTTTCCTCCAGTCTGGGTAAATCCTAACCTGTTGCGCCCGCAGCCGCAAGCTGTTGCAATGCGCCGCAAACCATGCGCCAGGCTGCCGATCCAACGGCGACGACTTCAAAATGACCGGCCTCGGGCACGACCAGCAACTGCGCCTGGTCGCCATGTTGCGTCGCCGCCTCGCTATATTGGCGGGCTTCTCGCAGGATATCGCTGTCATGCTCGCCAACCAGGATCACCTGCCGCGCGCCCAGCGGCAGCAGTTGCCTAGGCGAGCCAGCGCGATAATTTTCGGCAGCTTCTTGCGGAGAGCCGCCCATGACATCCAGCAGCGCCTCGCCACAAGCGCCCCTCCGCCAGCCGCTCGCGATATCGGTCAGTGGCGCCAAGGCCAGCACAGCCTGGATGGGGGTGGGATCTGCGCTGTACAAGGGATTGTCGGCCGGAATGCGCATGCGCCCAGCCAGCCACAGCGCCAGGTGGCCGCCCGCCGAATGCCCGGCGCTGATGACTCGCGCCAGGTCGAGCCTGTGTTCCGCCGCGATCTGCCGCAAAAAGTCGACCGCCGCAGCCGCATCCAGAAACATCCGTGGGAAGCCGCCATCGCAGCCATGCCGCCGATATTCGATATTCCAAACGGCGTAACCCCTGCCCACCAGGTCTGCGACGAGCGAGCTCAGGGGCCGCAAATCGTATAGCTCGCGGTAGCAGCCGCCATGGATCAAGCTGATGACCGGGTGGGGAGGCAGAGATTCTGGCAGGCTCAGTTCGGCGAATTGCAGAGGATGCGCGCCATAGGCATAGCGGAAGTCGCCGGGCTGCTGCGGGAATCGCAGATAATCTTCGGCGCTCAGCAACTCGCTCACAGGATATTCAGCGGGTCGCGCGGGTCGATGCCTTCGTCAAAAGGGAGATGCCGGACCACATTGGTCACCTGGTATACCGAGCCCAGCCAGTTGTTAAAGATGGCTCTGGCGGTATCGCCCCAGGTGTTGTCCAAATGGGGCAGAAACTGCTCTTCGGGGAAGTCGGGCAAGGGCTGGTTGTTTTCCAGAGCCAGCTGGGCGCGCACGAGGTAGCGCTCGGCGATTTCTCGGGCGGGCAGCGAGAAATAGTTGTCTGGGTAGGGCGGCTGGGCATTTTTCCCGTTCAGATAGCCCAACAAGTCGCGCTTGTATTCTTTGAGCAGGCTGTTGATGTCATATTCGGGATGTCCCTGAAAGTAGACCATACGCAGCTGATCGGGGCTGACCGCCATGTGCACATCGCCATTGAAGCTTTGGATCAACACTGTCAAGCCAGCCGCTTCGATCTGCGCGTGGCTGATGTCGTTCCAGCGCGAATGCGGCACATCAAAGCGCGTGTTAATCTCGCGCAGCAGCGGATGATTGGGCTGGGTTACGCGATGCTCAAACACGCCCCACTTTTTGTCGGGGCGTTTGACGCGGTCAATTTTGTGCAGGTATTTCAACAGCGCGTGCGTGGCCAAACAGCTGCACATGGTCGAAGTTACATGCTGGCGCGCCCAGCCAATCACCTCGGTCAGAGGCTGCCAAAAGGCTTCTTGGTCGAGGCTGGGGTTGGCGACATTGGCGCCGGTGATGACCAGCGCGTCCAAGCCATCTCGCTTGACCTGCTCGAAGGTCGTGTAATACCGGTCGATATAGGCTTGCGTATCGGCGCTGCGTCCCAAGCCCGGCACAGAAAATACATGCACATAAAATTGGGCGATCTGGTTGCAATTGCCGACCAGGCGCATAAACTGGCGCTCTGTGATCTGCAGCGCGGCATCGGGCATCATATTCAGCAAGCCGATATGCAGCTCGCGGATATCCTGGCTTAGCGCGCGGCGCAATGTCAGCACTTCTTGTCCGCGTTGGCGCAGACGGTCGAAGCTGGGCAAGGGCGTGTGGGCGACCAAAGGCATGAGCCACTCCTGGTAACATGCAGCGCTGGTTCGGCAAGCAGTATAGCAGATGCGCAGGCCTATACTATGCTTGTGGCAGGCGCGGCATTTGGCTGCGCGAGGAGGCGGCAGCATGCGTGAGCTATTCGTCCGCTATGGCATGATCGCAGTGGGCACATTGCTGGGCGCGCTGTCGGTGAGCTTGTTCCTGCAACCGCTGGATATCGCCCCGGCTGGCGTGGCCGGCGCATCGACCCTGCTCAATGAATTGCTGGGCACGCCCATCGGCTTGATGGTCTTCTTGCTGAACATCCCCATCCAGCTGTTGGCTTATCATACGCTGCCGGGCGGCGCGCGCATCATTCTGCGCAGCGTCGTCATCGTCTTGGCTTTTTCCGCGCTCATTGACAACCTGTCGCCCCTGCTACCAGCGGGTGGCATGAGCGACGACCGCATGCTAAACGCGCTGTTTGGCGGCATCAGCGGCGGCCTGGGCGTGGGATTGGTGTATCGGGCTGGCGCGACAATGGGCGGCACATCGACGCTGGCGCTGGTCTTGCAACGCCGGTTGGGCTTCCCCATGAGCACGACTTTCTTGTGCACAGACACGTTCATCATCGTGGCGGCCGGGCTGGTCTATGGCTGGGAAGGCGCGCTGTATGCCACGGTGGCGCTGTTCACAGCTGGCTTGGCCACCGACTATGTGCTGGAGGGTCCCAGTGTCATCCGCACCGCTATGATCATCACCGACAAGCCCGAGGCGATATCGCAGCGAATCTTCGACCATTTGCAGCGCGGCGTAACCAGTTGGACGGTCCGCGGCGAGTTCACCGGCAGCGAACGCACCATGCTGTATGTGACCATCTCCCGCAGCCAGGTGCGCGACTTGAAAGACGAGGTAAGCCAAGCCGACCCCGAAGCCTTTATGGTCATCGGTATGGGGCACGCGGCTTATGGAGGAGGCTTCCGACGGGTGCGGCGGCCGCGCGCCTGACTCAGCGCAGGTGTTCGCCAGCGTTTACTTGCAGCAATGTGCCGGTGATATAGTCTTCGCGACACAAATAAGCCACTGCTCGCGCCACATCTTCTGGGCTGCCGGTTTTTTGCAAGACGCTGCGCTGTCCGACGCGCGCCCAGTCTTCATCGCTGATATCGCGACCGGCTGTTTTCATGACGGGACCCGGCGCGATGGCATTGACGCGAATGGCAGGTCCCAACGAAAGCGCGCTCACCTGCGTCAGCATCCACAATGCCGATTTGCTAATGCCATGATGGGGGTATTGTTGCCAGGGACCATTGGCGCCGGCATCGCAGATATTGATGATGACACCGCCCGGCAGGGCATTCTGCGCCATCAGACGCGCCGCATGCTGCGTGACCAAGAAGGGCGCGCGCAGATTAACCGCCATGGTCAAGTCCCAATCCGCCTGCGACACCTCCAGCAGCTCCCGCGCTTGAAAGACGGCGGCATTGTTGACCACAATATCCAGCCGCCCGAAACGTTCTCTCAGCGCCACAAACAAAGCCTCGATCTCGGTGGGTTGAGCCAGATCGGCGCGCACGCTGTGTGCCGCCACGCCGCTGGACTTGATTTCTCGTACGGCATCGCGCGCCAGTTCGTCGCCGGCGCTATGATAATGCACCAGGATGTCTGCGCCCTGCCGCGCCAGCTCGACGGCGATCGCCCGCCCGACCCGATGCGCCGCGCCCGTAACCAGAACAACCTTGCCGCTCAAATCGACTTGCATGGCAGCGCCTTCCGAATTTAGTCAGCATCCGCTAGGGCAGCCAGGTAGATGCCCATTTCATCGTAGCGCATTTCGCCCAGCTTCATATGCCGCACTGTGCCATCGCCATCAATGACAAACGTGGTCGGCAGGTTTTGCACGCCATAATCGCGCTTGACGACCTGGTTGATATCCAGCGCCACGGGCAGATTTTGCAAGCCGATTTCGCGCAAGAAGCCCTCGACCTGCGCGGCTGTTTCGCCCAGATTGATGGTGAGCAGGGCGGGTCCAGCCGGGTTGAGGCTGTGCTCAGCAGCGAATTCTGCCAGAGCGGGCAGCTCGCGCACACAGGGCGCGCACCAGGTCGCCCAAAAGTTCAAAAAGAGCGGCCGCCCGGCATAGTCGCCTGGCGTAACCAGGGTCGTGCCAGCCAGCCGCGGCAATTGAAAGTCGGGCGCGGGAAAGTCGAGCACGCTGCGCGG
>JAJDZQ010000120.1 GCA_022824565.1 Anaerolineae bacterium
TGTAACCTGCCGACTGCGGATGAGCTCGGCGAGCTGGGTCACAGGATAGAAAGCGACATCTTCCAGATCGGCGGGGCGCGTCGCCGGCGGTTGAGCGCTCAATCCATAGGTTCGCGGGACTTCGGCGGGCGCGGCATCGGAAGCAGCCACACTGAAGTTGAGCGAGAGCGGGACCTTGTTGTCGAGTTCGGCGGCGCGGATGCTCGCATATTGAGCCTGACGGTCGGCAAGAATCTTGCACATCTGTTCGCGCTGGTCGGGCGCAAATTCCAGGTCGAGCAGGGCTTCGGCGGCAGCGATTTGCTCGGGGGAGATGGGGAAGTCGGTCATGGGTGGAGTCCTCTTGTGCGCGCGGTGGCAGGGAGTGTAGCACAGCTTTATTTGCCACAGAGGGAAGAAGGGGCAGGGAGGAGATAAGGTTATGATTAGCTGTGAGTTTCAGGGGCAGGGAGTCATGGATTGTGGCTGAGGGGACCTCCTGCAAGGGGCAGCGCGCTGATATATCTTTACAATGGGCCTGCTTTCCTCAACATCTGCTGTATTTCATTCCTTACACGTTGACTCAGTTCCTTCCGTAAATATACGCCGTGAACTTCAACCCTATAATCATTATATCTGTAGTAAACGCGGAATCCACTACTCTTGCCTTTATCGGATGAACTGTCCATCATTCGATGTTCTTTGGCGCGTGTATCACCGATATTTGTTATTTCATCTCCAGGCAATCGTCTTTCAGAAAACTCTTTATGGAAATTAGCCACATCCTCACTTAGCTTCGGACGTTTCTTTTTGAATTTCTTCAACTGACGTAAACTGTCGTGCGACCAAACAAGCTCTCTGTCCATGTTGCTATCTATACTTCTTGCAATTGTGCTATCACGTCAGCCGTAGAGTGCGTTTTCTCCTCTCTACTTTGCTTCAGGCCTCGAGCGAAAATTTCGATAATGGCCTGTTCTTCGTCATACACAAAGCGACTGTTTTCTTGATATTCGGGATAAAGGTAATAAATGGCCCGCACCAACTCCTGAAAGTCCATACCTAAGATCCAGTCTACGGACTCCTTGATTAGTCGCCTAAGATCCTTGGGTAATTCAATATATTCTATACCGCAGTCGGGTACTATAGAGAAAACATCATCTCGACGATCAGAGCCATACTTGATATTGATACAGCCCAAATCACCCAGCATTTCGGCATCATGATATATCTTTTGCGAATACGGGCCAAAATGGTACTTGGTGAACTTGTAGAAGTCGTCTGGCAATTCACCATTGAATTCTTCCGCGACCAAGAACACCGCCTTTTGCAATTGGACACGCTTTAGGCCACGACCTTCCGCCGCTTCAATTATCGCAAGCAATACATCCTGCCTTTCAACAGACTTCAAGCCCATGTGCATCCTCCTTACTGAACAAAACTCTTGAAAACAATTCTATAGTCATTGTACTGCAATCTACACTCATTCTGCATACCAATGCTCTTGGCATCGAATAAACATTTTCGGTCTACGCCGTTGGACACAACCTAACAGGATTCGATGCTGACCCCACCAAATCAAAAGTTTGCTTTCTAATTCATTGGATTGTCATTTGGTTATCTTGTGATCGCCTGCGTTCAGGCCACCAGTCAACCGCCGCCCCCGCAACCGCAGCGAGTTGCTCACCACAAACACGCTGGAAAACGCCATCGCCGCGGCCGCGAACATGGGAATCAGACCGCCCAGCATGGCCACGGGAATCAGCACGATGTTGTAGATGAACGCCCAGAAGAGATTCTGGTGGATGGTGCGCAGGGTCGCCTTGCTCAGGTCAATCGCCGTTGAAAGGGCGCGCAGGTCGCCACTGACCAGGGTTACATCGGCGGCTTCGATGGCGATATCGGCGCCCGCGCCAATGGCAAAACCGACATCGGCCTGAGCCAGCGCCGGCGCATCGTTCACGCCATCGCCAACCATCGCCACGCGTTGACCTTCCCGCTGCAGCTGTTCGACCGCGGCGGCTTTATCGGCGGGCAGCACCTCGGCCAGCACGCGGCTGATGCCGACTTCGCTTGCGATGGCTTGGGCGGTCTGTTGATTGTCGCCGGTGACCAGCGCCACTTGCATGCCACTGCCTTGCAGGGTCTGCACGGCGGCTTTGGCAGTGGGCTTGAGTTGATCGCCCAGGGACAGCGCGCCCGCCAATTCGTCATCCAAGGCCAGCAGCACGACCGTATGCCCGCGCGCTTGCAGCTCAGCGATATCGTCTTGCAAATGCGAACTGTCGATGCCCTGTTCGCGGATGAATCGTGGGCTGCCCAGCATCACCCCTGCGCCGTCAATGCGCGCCATGATGCCGCGGCCGGGCAGCGCGGAAAAATCATCCAGAGGCAGCAATTCGATGCCCTGTTCTGCCGCGGCGGCAAGCACAGCCTGGGCAAGCGGATGCTCACTGGCGGCTTCGGCCGAGGCGGCGTACTGCAGCACGCGCTCGGCTACATGATTCACTGTCCCCACAAGCGCAGTCAGTTCGGGCTTGCCTTGCGTGATTGTGCCGGTCTTGTCCAATAGCACGGCGGTCAAGCCCGCGCTGCGTTCCAGGGCTTCGCTATCGCGGAAGAGGATGCCGCGTTCTGCGCCGCGTCCGCTCCCGACCATGATGGCGGTTGGCGTGGCCAAACCCAGCGCGCAGGGGCAAGCGATGACGAGCACGGCGATCATGTTGAGAACCGCTTGCGGGAAGCTCGCCCCGCCAACGAACAGCCAGCCCAGCAACGTGATGAGCGCCAACACAATCACCGTCGGGACAAAGTAGCTGGCGACTCGGTCGGCCACGGCCTGGATGGGCGCTTTGCTGGCTTGGGCGCGCAGAACCAGCTCGATCAGCTGCGCCAAGGTCGTGTCTTTGCCGATGCGCCGCGCCTCGACGACCAGCCTGCCCTGCTGATTGATGCTGCCCGCTATCACTTCATCGCCGACCGATTTGTCGATTGGCAGGCTCTCGCCCGTCAGCAGCGATTCGTCCACCGCCGAGCTGCCAGCCACGACCAGCGCATCCACCGGCAGACGCTCGCCAGGCTTGACCAGCAGCTTGTCGCCGATCAAGACTTCGTCGACGGGGATTTCGACAGGTATATCGTCGCGCAGCAAGGTCGCGGATTTTGGCGCGAGCTTGATGAGCTTCTTGATAGCGGCGCTGGTGCGGCTCTTGGCGCGCGCCTCCAGCAGCTTGCCCAGCGTGATCAACGTCAGGATGACCGCAGCCGACTCAAAATAATCGGACTTGCCGACCACATCGGAAAAGTCGAAAAGGATGCCCAGCAGCACGATCAGCCCATAGCCATAGGCAGCCAGCGAGCCCATCGCCACCAGCACATCCATATTCGCCGTGCCATTGCGCAGCGACTTGATCGCCCCGCTGACATATTGCCTGCCCAGCACAAAAACTACCGGCGTGGCCAGCGCGCCAAGTACGAATAGCCAGCTTTCGGCATGTAGCCAGGCGAAATGCTCGCTCAAAAATGGCGATTGATGCAGAAAATGGCGCGTCATGCTCAGGATGGTCAGGGGGATGGTGAAGACCGCGCCGAAAAGCAGCAGATGTTGTTGGCGCGCAGTCTCGGCTTTGCGGGCGGCGGCTTCGGCGTCTTCTGGAGAGTCGGCTTCATCGGTCTCGATGAGGCCATAACCCGCCCGATCCAGCGCTCGCGCGAAGTCGCCACGCCTCGCCAGTGTGGGCAAATAGACCAAGCTGGCGCTATCGTTGGCGAGGTTGACAGTGGCTTCCAGCACGCCATCGACCCGCTTCAGCGCGCGTTCGACATTTTTCTGACACATGGCGCAGGTCATGCCGGTGACAGCCAGGTTCATGGTCGCGGCTGCCACGCCATAGCCGGCTCGTTCCAGTCGAGTCGCCAGGTCGGCCGGCGATACCGCGCTGGCATCGTAGGCTACGTTGGCTTGTTCGGTGGCCAGATTGACAGTGGCGCGTTCGACGCCTTCTGTCCGTTTCAAAGCGCGCTCGACATTATTCACGCACATGGCGCAAGTCATGCCGGTGACGGGTAGGACGATCTGCCTGCTGCTCATGCTTGGCTCGCGCTGGTATATAGATGCGCTTTGATTGTACACGCAGAGCGCGCCTTTGCGGCGTAAGCAGCTTGTTTGAACAGCACAGGGATTAGAGGCGCTCGTACAATTCCAGCAAGACGCCGCCGCTACTGGCTGGATGCACAAAAGCATAGCGCCTGCCGTCGCGTTCGCGGGGCGCTTCGTTGATTAGCTCAATGCCCTGCGCAGTCAGTTCGCCCAGCTTGGCATCCAGGTTGTGCACTTCCAGGCAGATATGATGCAAGCCTGCGCCGCGTTTCGCCAGATAGCGGGCGACGCCACTTGCCTGGTCTCGCGGTTGGATCAACTCCAGCCGCGCATCACCGAGCTGCAAGAAGGCGACTTCGACCCCCTCGTCTGGGACGGTCTGCGCCGCTCCTGCCGCCGGCAATCCCATTTTTTCGCTCCAAAATTCCAGGGCTTCGCGCAGGTCTTCCACGACCAGGGCGATGTGATCCAGGGTGATATTTTCCGCTTCCATGTTCAGCAGCGCTCCCGCGGCGGCCACAGGCAATTGGTTGAATGGTATACTACACAGGGAGATGCGCAAGGGATTGCGTCGAGGCAGGAGGCGAAGAGATGGCTGTGCAGGCAGGGGCGCTGAGCCTGGCGATGAGCGATGAGCACGAGATGCTGTTGGCGGCAGTGCGCGAATTTGCCCAGCGGGAGATCGCGCCAGTGGCGGCAGGCTATGACGAATCGGGCGAATTCCCGCTGGACACTGTGCGCAAAATGGGCGATATGGGCTTGATGGGCATCGAAACGCCAGAAGAATATGGCGGCGCGGGCCTGGACACTTTGGCTTATGTGCTGACCATGATCGAAATCGCCAAAGCCGATGCCAGCCACAGCACCATCCTCAGCGTCAACAATTCGCTCTATTGCAAAGGCATCCTGCAATTTGGCACAGAAAGACAAAAGCGCGAATGGATTCGGCCTGTCGCCAGTGGCGCAGAGATCGGCGCATACAGCTTGACCGAGCCGATGTCGGGCAGCGATGCCGGCAACATGACGTCCCGCGCAATCCTCAACGAGGCCCGCACGCATTACATCATCAACGGGCGCAAGAGTTGGGTCACCAGCGCGCCCTATGCCGACCGCATCGTGCTCTTCTGCATGACGACGGCAGAAGCGGGGCATCGCGGCATCACCGCCTTCTTGATTGACAGCAAAGCGCCGGGTTTCAGCCGCGGCAAGACCGAGCCGAAGTTGGGCATTCGCGCCAGCGCCACCAGTGAGATCATCTTTGACGATTACGCCTGCCCGGTGGAACAGGTGCTGGGAGGCGTCGGGCAAGGCTTCAAGATCGCCATGACGGTGCTGGATGCCGGGCGCATTGGCATCGCTGCGCAGGCTCTGGGCATCGCCGAAGCAGCCTATGCAGCCGCGCTGGGTTATGCTCGCGAACGGCAGGCTTTTGGCGCGCCCATCGGCAGCTACCAGATGATCCAACAGAAGATCGCTGATATGAAGACGCGTATCGAAGCCGGGCGAGCGCTGATTTATCAGGCCATCTTGGCGAAGCAGCGAGCGGAACAAACTGGCGGACGTTACACCACCGAAGCCAGCATGGCCAAGCTGTTCTGCAGCGAGGCGGCGGCTTTTGTCACCGACGAGGCGCTGCAAATCCATGGTGGCCTGGGCTACAGCAAAGAGCTGCCACTGGAGCGCTATTACCGCGATGCGCGCATCACGCGGATTTATGAAGGCACGAGCGAGATCCAGCGCATGGTCATCGCTCGCAACGAATTGGGGATGCGATGAAAGCAGCAGTATTGACGAGTCATGGCGGCGCAGAAGTCGTCGAGGTTGTGAACGACCTGCCTGTGCCCGAGCTGGGCGCTGGCGAAGTCCGGGTGCGCATCAAAGCGGCGGCGCTGAACCGGCTGGATCTGTGGGTGCGCGCGGGCTGGCGAGGGCTGGAGCTGGACTTCCCGCATGTCATCTGCGCGGATGGCGCTGGCTTTGTCGATGCGGTTGGCGCGGGAGTGACCCGGTTTGCGCCCGGCGATCCTGTCTGCATCGACCCCACCATCGTGCCAGCCGATGATCCAGCGCTGCAGACAGGCTTGGAGAATCAGACGCGCATCGCCATCCTGGGTGAGCATCACAGCGGCACAGCAGCCGAGTTTGTGGTGCTGCCACAGCGCAACTTGTTGAAGATGCCAGCCGACTTCGACTTTGGCGCGGCGGCGGCGGTCGGCTTGGTGGGCGTGACCGCCTGGCATTCGTTGATCACGCGCGGTGGCTTGCAACCAGGCGAAACAGCGCTGATTGTTGGCGCGGGTGGCGGAGTAAACAGCATCAGCATCCAGATCGCCAAACTGGCGGGCGCGCAGGTGATCGTGCTGGGCAGCAACGCCGAAAAATGCGCCCAGGCAGAAACGATCGGCGCCGATATCACCATAAACCGCGCAGACGAGCCGCAATGGTCGCGCGCTGTCTCCAGGCTTACCGGGCGACGCGGCGTGGATGTCGTGGTGGACAATGTCGGCGCGGCCACGCTGGGGCAAAGCATGCGCGCTTGTCGCATCGGCGGACGCATTCTGATCGTCGGCGGCACCAGTGGCTATCGCTTCGACATGAATGTGGCACAGCTATTCGCTCGGCAGATCTCGCTGATCGGCAGCACCATGGGACCACACCAGGATTATGAACGGTTCATGCAGCAGGTGTTTGCCAAGCGCATTCAAGCGATCATCAGCGAACGACTGCCCTTGCGCGAGGCGCGACAGGCACAGACTCTGCTGGAGAATAATGCCGTCTTTGGCAAGGTCGTGCTGGAAGTATGAGCGGGGCTTGAGCAGGGACGGCCGCATGGCCGGGCATGGACAATGAATTTGGCGCACAGCGAGATCGTTCAGCTGCCGGCGCGCTTGGGATTTAGCGACCTGGCGGCGGCGCGAGGTTCGGGCGTAATCACCGTGCTGCAAGTGGTCGTCTATCACGGACGGCGGCCGTTGCGACACTCGCTGGCGCGCGTCGTGGAGACGCAACTGGGCGGGGTTGAGTTGCTTGTCGCCTATGAGGGCATCGACCTGGCGCCAGACAAACCAGAGCTGCCGTTGAGGTCAAGATAGATGAACGCGGGAGAACTGCGCGAAGTTGAGGTCAAGCTGCATACGCCCGATCTGGCGGTTGTGCGCAGCGCCTTGCTTGCTGCTGGCGCGAAGCTGGTCAAAGAGCGCGTTTTTGAGCGCAATTTGCGTTATGACAGCGCCGATGGCAAGCTGATTGCGCGTGGCGAGGTCTTGCGCTTGCGGCAAGATGCGGCTGTCAAGCTAACGCACAAGTCGGATGCCAGTGTAGAAAGCGGCATTGTCAGTCGCCTTGAGGCAGAAGTTATCGTCAGCGACTTCGACACCATGCACCTCATCCTGCGGCGGCTGGGCTTTCATGTGGCGCTGATTTATGAAAAATACCGCGCGACCTACGAATTGCTCGGCGCAGAGGTCGTGCTGGATGAGCTGCCATTTGGCAATTTCACTGAGATTGAAGGCGCTGCAGAGACGATCGAGCGAGTCGTGACGGCGCTGGGCTTGGGCGGCTGCCAGCGCATGACAGGCAGTTATGTGGATATCTTCGCGGCTGTGAAGGCGCGGCTGGGCTTGGATGCGCGGGATTGCACATTTGAGGCGTTCGATGGTATTGATGTTTAGGATTGAAACATGAAACTTTCCAACAAATCACGACAAATTCTTACGCTCATTAGCAAAGGGCACAGCTATGAGCAGATACTGTCCATGCACCGGGATTTTACATACAAGGACATATTTTCGTCCGCGCAGGAAGCGTTGGAGCTAGAGGATCCGTCGGCAACTGGTTATCAGGACAGACTGGCTGCCATCAAGCAGAAACACCCAAACGCTTATGAACCGTGGACTCAGCAGCAGGAAGAATTGCTAAGAAAGATGCATCATGATGGCGCTCCGATTCATGCCATTGCAGCTGCCCTTAATAGACAGCAAGGCGCAGTTCGCGGTCGCATACGAAAGCTGGGTCTTGAAGAGTGACAGACCAATCCATTGATCGTAGGAAGATTCAATGACTACGCTGGACGAATTCATTATTGACCGTATACAAGACTATCCGTTGCCAGACGGACCGGTAGAGAGAATCAAGTTGCTCGCCACAGAGTTGGTCCTGGGCGTACACAATGGTTTCTGGAGCTCGCATCTTCAGACAATTCAGAGTGACACGATGGGAGGCGAGTTTGTTCCAATGGAGGATGATCTTCGAGAATACATGTGTCAACGATGGGATGACATTCACATTGGGCGCAAAAGGCACTTGCTATTGGGTCACGGGTATCTAGAAGATTTCTACGATGTCGAAGGGAGCCATTCTTATCGTCTTTCACACTCAGCTTTCGCTCTACTTACCGAAGCGCCACCGTACGGAGTCTTCATTTCATACACACACAAAGAAAGCAGTGCGTTTGCACTGTTGCTCGTCACCAAGCTAAAGCACCACGGAATACAACCGTTCTGCGACATGTCGCTTGCGCCCGGCGAAGAATGGCATCCCGAATTGGAAAAGCAAATCAAGGAGTGTGAACACTTCATCGTTCTGATCGGTAAGGAAACCCGTAAGTCAGAGGCCACTCTAAAAGAAGTAACTTGGGCGCTCAAAGAGAATAAAATCATTATTCCTATTTGGCACAACGGATTCCAATTCAACACTGACGAGTGGGAGGATATTGACTGCGTAGTAGTAAGTGCAATCCAACGAAAACACGCAGTCATTGTCCAAAAGGAAAGCGCCGCTGGTTACAACGCAGCGATTGTTGAGTTGCTGACAAATCGTTTCGGCATTACACCGTAATGGTGGGCGACACAAGTATCGCCCCTACAGACGACGACTTCAATGTGGATCCCAATTGAAAGCCTTGGCGATCCTCTCGGTGTACTCAATTACACTCGGTGTGCTCGGTGGTAGAGCGTTGCGGGCGCGGCATTTCATTTCCAAGCGATTGCCGTGCGGATAACAGACTTGCCCTACAATATGCCTATGCTTCGCCGTATACTGCGCCATTGCGTGTACAGCGCCGCGTCAGGGAGACCACATGACGACCAGCCCGAAGATTGAGCAGTTGCGTGCCAAACGCGCCGAAAGCCAACGCGGTGGTGGCGAAGCGCGCATCCAGCGGCAGCATGCCAAAGGCAAAAAGACCGCCCGCGAACGGCTCGATATCTTGCTCGACCCCGGCAGCTTCCACGAGGTCGATGCCTTCGTGCATCATCACAGCAGCAAGTTTGGCCTCGAGCAAAACCGCCCGCTCAGCGACAGCGTCGTCACCGGCTGGGGCACCATCGACGGGCGGCTGGTTTATGTCTATTCGCAAGATTTTACTGTCATCGGCGGCAGCCTTAGCGAAGCGCACGCAGCCAAGATCGTCAAGATTATGGACATGGCTGTCAAAGTTGGCGCGCCGGTGATTGGCTTGAACGATAGCGGTGGCGCGCGCATCCAGGAAGGCGTCGAGAGCCTGGGCGGTTATGCCGATATCTTCTTGCGCAATACACAGGCCAGCGGCGTCATCCCACAAATCAGCGTGATTATGGGTCCCTGCGCAGGCGGCGCAGTCTACAGCCCGGCGCTAACTGACTTCATCATCATGGTCAAAAACAGCAGTTACATGTTCATCACAGGACCCGATGTCGTCAAACAAGTGCTCAACGAAGATGTAACGTTCGAAGACCTGGGCGGCGCTTCGGTGCACAGCAGCATCAGCGGAGTCTGCCACTTTGTCGCCGATGACGAAACCCAGTCGCTGACCATGGTGCGCGAGTTGTTGAGTTATCTGCCCCAGAACAATATGGAAGATCCGCCGCCGCTGCCGACAACAGACGACCCCCTGCGCACAGAATCGGCGCTGGATACGGTCGTGCCAGAAAATCCCAACCAGCCCTACGATATCAAGCAGGTAATTGAGTTGATCGTCGATGATGGCCATTTCTTCGAAGTGCACGAAGGCTTCGCGGCCAATATCGTCTGTGGTTATGCGCGGCTGGGCGGCACAGCGGTGGGCATCGTGGCGAATCAACCCATGGTGCTGGCGGGCGTGCTGGATATCAAAGCCAGCGAAAAAGCCGCTCGTTTTGTGCGCACCTGCGATGCCTTTAATGTGCCGCTGATCACTTTCGTCGATGTGCCCGGCTATCTGCCCGGCACCGACCAGGAACACAGCGGCATCATCATGAGCGGCGCAAAGCTGCTCTTTGCCTATTGCGAAGCGACCGTGCCCAAATTGACAGTGACGACGCGCAAAGCCTATGGCGGCGCCTATTGCGTGATGAACAGCAAGCACATCCGCGCCGACTTGTACATCGCTTGGCCCACCGCCGAAATCGCTGTGATGGGACCAGAAGGCGCAGTAGAAATCATTTATCGCCGCGAGCTGAAAGAGGCGGCTGAACCAGCCGCGCGCAAGCAAGAACTGGCGGACGATTATCGCGCCACATTCGCCAATCCCTACATCGCAGCCAGCCGCGGTTTCATCGACGACATCATCGAGCCGCATAACACGCGGGCGCGTTTGATCAATGCCTTGCAAGTCTTCCAAAACAAGCGCGACGAGAACCCGCCCAAAAAGCACGGCAACATCCCGCTCTAGAGGCTGCCATGACAGAGACGCAGACTGGCACGGGCATCAACAAAATCTTGATCGCCAATCGCGGCGAGATCGCGGTGCGCATCATCCGCGCGGCGCGTGACCTGGGCATCCCCACCGTGGCTGTTTATTCCGATGTCGACCGCACGGCGCTGCATGTGCGTTATGCCGACGAAGCGGTGCATATTGGCGGTCCGCGTCCCGCCGAAAGTTACCTGCGGGGGGACACCCTCATCGATGTGGCGCGCAAAACCGGCGCGGACGCTGTGCATCCCGGCTATGGATTCCTCGCGGAAAATGCCGATTTTGCCGGCGCGGTGATGGAAGCGGGCTTGGTGTGGATCGGTCCCTCTCCGCGCGCGATCGCCACCATGGGCGACAAACAGGCTGCTCGCACAGCCGTGATGCGCTCGGGCGTGCCTCTGGTGCCGGGCACAGAAGCTGGCCTGCCCGACGCTGAGCTGTTGCACGCGGCGCAGCGCATCGGCTTTCCGGTGCTTATCAAAGCGGTGGCGGGCGGTGGCGGCATGGGCATGCGCCCGGTGCACGAGCCTGGCGACTTTGCATCGGCGCTACACACGGCGCGGCGCGAAGCAGAAAGCGCCTTTGGCAATGGCGATGTCTATGTAGAAAAACTGCTGCTGGGCGCGCGGCACATTGAGTTTCAAGTGTTGGCAGACGCGCATGGCAACACCGTGCATCTGGGCGAGCGCGAATGCTCTATCCAGCGGCGCAATCAAAAATTGCTCGAAGAAGCGCCCAGCGTCTTTGTCGATGCCGAGCTGCGCGAAAAAATGGGGAATATGGCGATCGCGGCGGCGCAATCGGTGAACTATATCAACGCGGGCACGATCGAGTGTCTGGTCGACCGCGACAAGAATTATTACTTCCTCGAGATGAATACGCGCCTGCAAGTTGAGCATCCTGTGACCGAGTTGGTGACGGGCGTCGATATCGCCAAAGAACAGATCCGCATTGCGCGCGGACGCCGCATGAGCCCCACCGAAAGTGTGCTGCAGCCAAAAGGCTGGGCGATTGAATGCCGCATCAATGCCGAAGACCCCTATGCCAACTTCATGCCATCCACCGGGCAAATCAGCACCATGATCTTGCCGACCGGACCAGGCGTGCGCGTGGACAGCGGCGTCTATTCCGGCGCAGAGATCACGCCTTATTACGACAGCTTGATCGCCAAGCTCATCACCTGGGGCGAGACGCGCTCCGAGGCGATGCTGCGCATGCGGCGCGCGCTGAGCGAATATCGCATCATGGGCTTGAAGAACAACATCCCTTTTCATATCAATCTGCTCAACAGCATCAGTTTCATCGCGGGCCGATTCGACACCAATTTCGTCGAGCAGCGCTTCAACATGCGCACCTATGAACAAGACCCCACGCCGGACGAATTGGAAACAGCAGCGATCGCGGCAACCTTGTATGCGCACCGCAAGCGACAGTTGGCTTCGCAAGTCGTTGCGCCCGCCAAGCGCGATGCATCCAACTGGAAGTGGATGGGGCGTTTCGAGAGGATGCACCGATGAAGTATGTCACCATCATCAACAATCAGCAGTACGAGATCGAAATCGACAAAGATGGCCAAGTGCTGATTAATGGCGACGAGCGCGATGTCGACTTTTTGAATCTGGGCGGCTCGCTGTTTTCTGTGATCACCGAGAACAAATCGCTGGAAGCGGTTATTGATGATGATGAAGACCGCATCGCCGTGATGATGGGCGGACGGTTGTTTGAATCGCAGGTGCTGGACGAGCGAGCCATCCTGATGATGCAACGACGCGGCGCGCAAGAAACCGGCTCTGGCGAAGTGCACGCGCCCATGCCCGGGCTGATTGTCGAAGTCGCGGTCCAGCCCGACCAGCCAGTCGAAATTGGCGATACCTTGATCATTCTCGAGTCGATGAAAATGCAGAACGAGCTGAAGTCGCCGATCGCCGGTGTCGTGCGCTCGGTGCAGGTGACAGCGGGGCAAGCCGTTGACAAGAATCAGTTGCTCGCCGAGATCAGCGCGCCGGAATAACCGTTGCGACAGACTCGCCGCCTGCTGCTCTTGCCATGCCCAAGCCGTTTGCAGAAACCACAAATTCAAGCCAAAATGGGTATAGACAGGCTTGTGGTTCTTGCGCATTTGCCAGAATGACGAGAGCCTGCTGCTGGCACGAGGTGGCGCGCATGGTTCGATACGGGCTGACAGGGATCATCGTAACCTTCATATTGACGATTGCCGCCGTGCGCGGGCAGGAGCCGTCGTGCCCAGCCGGTCTGCCAGAATTGCCTGCGCTTTCGCGACATATCGAACAAGCCGATATATTGAATGGCAGCCTCAGCTTCGACGAAGTGCTGGAGCATGGCGAAGAATTGTTTCGCGTTCTCTTCAATGTATGCGACGGTCAAGGCCGACCGGCCACCACCGGCGGCGTCGCGGCGCGAGAGCCCGATGAGATGCCTTTCAGCCGCGTATCCGCTCCCGACTCCAACTCGTGCTTCAGCTGTCATAACCAGCCACGAATCGGCGGCAGCGCAGAGTTTGCTGGCAATGTATTCTTGCTGGCGCAGCACGCCGACCCCATCCTGGAATCGACCTCGATGATGACCAGCAATCATCGCAATCCCCTGGGCATGTTTGGGTCTGGGGCGATCGAAATGCTGGCATTCGAGATGTCCAGCGAATTGCATGCGCTGCGCGACGAAGCAGCCGCCAAAGCCAAAGAGCAAGCAGCCGCGCTAACGATCGACCTGATCACGAAAGGGGTGAGCTTTGGGCAGTTGACTGTCGCTGCCGATGGCAAGCTGGATACAAGCGGCATCGAAGGCGTGGATCATGACCTGGTGATAAAGCCGTTCCATCAATCGGGCACGAAAGTTTCCTTGCGGCAATTCTCTGCCAACGCCATGAATCAGCATCATGGCATGCAGGCCGAAGAACGATTCGATCTCAACCCCGCTATCATGGATGCGGACTTTGACAAAGATGGCGTAGAGCGCGAATTGACGATTGGGGATATCACCGCGGTGACGCTCTTCCAGGCAGCGCTCGCCGTGCCCGGACGAGTCTTGCCAGACGACCCAGAGCGCCGCGAGGCCGCCCAACGTGGCGAGGCGGTCTTTGCCGAAATCGGCTGCACAAGCTGTCATGTGCCCGAGCTGCCGCTGGACTCGCGTTTTTTCACGGACCCCAATCCCTTCAATCCGTCCAATACCATGACGGACATGGCGCAGATGGTGCGGTTCGATATGACTGCGCAGGGTCCGCAACCCCGCCTGGAACGCAGCGGCACCGGGGCGATCGTACGGGCATTTACCGATCTGAAGCGACACAGCCTGTGCGACCCGCCCGAAGCTGCCGATGCGATTCGCTTTTTTTGCAACGAGACCTTGCGCGATAGCCGACCCGATGTCGATGGACGTCACGGCAGCGAATTCTTCCTCACCCGCAAGTTGTGGGATGTCGGCAGCTCTGCCCCGTATGGTCATCGTGGCGATCTGACTACAGTGTCCGAAGCGATCTTGCTGCATGGTGGCGAAGGCCGCGCCAGCCGCGATGCCTTCACGCAACTCCCTTTTGCCGACCAGCGGGCGGTGGTGGAATTCTTGCTGTCCCTGCAAATCGTGCCCGAAGCAGGCTAGGGTCTCGGCGCTTATATTGAATCCATGACAGTCCCTTGCTGCACAGGCAAAGCGCCAGCCTATCCAGAAAGCTATTCATTGCGGAGAACGAGCTCGCCTTGATGACCATGACCGCCAAGATGAGATTGCGTTGGGCTGATGGCTTGTGGTTGTTGGCGCTGGCTGTTTATTGCCTGGTGGCCACGCATAGCATGCCCTTCCATGGCGACGAATCGACCTTGATCTATATGGGGCGCGATTATCATTATCTGCTGGTCGAAAGCGATCTATCGCGGTTGGCCTACGATCCAAGCTGGTCGACAAGTCCCGCCGAGCAACACCTGCGCCTTTTGAATGGCACGATCTCCAAGACTGTCTATGGCGCGCTGGCGCATGGGCTGGGTTTGTCTGCGGACGAATTAAACGAACAGTGGCATTGGGGGCGCGACTATGACTGGAATGCGCGGCGCGGGCGGATCCCCGAGCTGGAATTGCTGCGACGGGCGCGTCTGGCCTCGTCGGCGCAACTGGCTTTGGCGGCGGCTTGCTTCTTCGCGCTGCTGCGGCTGACCGTGAACAGACCAACTGCCTGGCTGGCCAGCGCCCTCTTCGTGCTGCATCCCAACATCCTGATCAACGGGCGGCGCGCCATGATGGAAGGCAGCCACTTGCTGGGATTGATGCTGGTGCTGCTGGCGGGCGCATGGCTGCTGCAAGAACGGCGCTGGTGGCGATACGCGCTGCTGGGTGTCTGCGCGGGATTTGCGCTGGCAGCCAAGCATCCCAACCTGGTCGCCTGCGCGCTGGTGCTCGCCAGTTGTGCCCTGCTGCCATGCTGGCGGATGCTGCGCCGGCGTGATAAACGCGCGCTGCGTGACCTGGCGGGGCTTGCGTTGACTGGCTTGATTATGATTGCGGTGTTTTTGCTGCTGAACCCCGCCTGGTGGAATGCGCCGCTAGACCTGCCCGCGCTGGTGCTGGCCATGCGCGCAGACCTGCTGCAAGGGCAGATCGAGGCTTTCGGCGGCTACCAGGACTTCGCCGAGCAAGTGGCGGGCTTCTTCCAATTCGTCTTTGTGGGCGCGAGGCAATACTACGAGGTAGATGCCTGGGCTGCCTACGCGCCGATCACCGCGCAGATCGCCAGCTATGAAAGCTCGGGCTGGGCAGGCCTCTTGTTCATCGGCGCTTTGGGGCGGCTGGGCTTGGTTTGCCTGGTGCTTTCGCTGTTGGGCGCGGCGGCGCTATTGGTTGACAAACGGGTGTTGGCGGAGCATCGGCTTTTGCTGCTGTTGTGGATCGGCGGGACAGGCCTGTTCACGTTGCTGGTGACGCCCCTGCCCTGGGCACGCTATTACCTGCCGCTGCTGCCAGCGCTGATCATGCTGGTCTCGCAGGCGCTGGTTGTCTTGGCGCGTTGGCTGTGGCGCAATTCCAGAAAGCGAGCTTATGGCACCGCTGGGCTGGCTTGAGGCTTCCCTGCCGGGCCTGTTGCCGGCGCTGTGGATGACGTTGGGACTGGGATTGCCCTGGTCATTGGCGTTGCTGGGGCGCGAACAGTGGCAATCGCGCACATTGGTAGCGGCGCTGGCTTTGGCGCTGGGACCAGCTTGTATGACTGCCTGGATGCTGATATTGGGCATGCTCGGCGGCGGGCTGGGGCAACAGCTCATCACGGCGGAATTTATTGCGCTGGGCAGCGCTGTGATTGCAGTTGCAGGGTTGGCGCTGGCCTGGCAGAAGCGAAAAACCGAGTATACGCCGGTCGCTCGGTCTCCATTGGCGGTCGACGAAAAGCTCATCATAGCCCTGGTGGTTGTGGCGATCGCGCTGCGCTGGCTGCACACCGCCTATTTTCCGTTCACCGCTTACGACGCGCTGTGGGTATATGGCTTTCAGGGGCGGCTCTTCTTCCTGGAAGGGTTCATCCCCAACGACATCGCCTATTATCCGCCATTTCTGTCGCTGCAATTCGCCTATGTTCAGACAATGCTGGGCGAGATTAACGACCATGCCGCGCGCATGGTGCTGCCCGGGCTGCATATCGGCAGTCTGCTGGCGGCTTATCAGCTGGGCGCGCGACTGGTGGGACGGCGGACGGGATTGATATGCGCGGCGCTGTGGTTCTTGCACCCGCATGTCGGGCAGTGGGCTTTTGTCGGCGATCTGGAGATTCCGCTGGCTTTCAGTTTCACCTTGGCTGCGACATTTTTCATCAGCGCCTGGCGAGCAACTTGTCGGCTTGTGGCGAGGCGCGATGCGCTACTGGCTGGCGTGTTGCTGGGCATCGCCTTATTCACCAAGCCGACAGCCGGCGCCTTCGTCTGGGGCGTGTTGCTTTGCCTGGCTGTGGAGATGCTGCGGACGCGGCTGGATGCTGCGCGCTGGCGGCCGCGTTTCTTGGTGGCCGCCTATACCGGGCTGGCTTGCCTGCCATTGGGCGGAGTCTGGTATGCCCGCAACTGGCTGCTGGGACACGAGCTGATCACTTTCCCCAAGTCGGTATGGCTGACCAGAGCCTTGCGCAGTGGGGATTATCTGGCACCGCTGGCTGCATCGGCCGTGGTCGTGTTTTTGACAGTCGCGCTGCTGCACAGGCTGCCACGCCGGCGCTTGGCGCTGGGTTTGGCGGGGCTTGCGCTGCTGCTGGCCGGCTTGCTGGCATCCAACCCGACCCTGTTTCCTGGCCGGGTCGACCCCCCAGCCAGCGCTATCCGTCCCTTGGAAATGTTGGTCATAGCAGTCGGGCTGGCTTTGGCCGCTGGCAGTTTGTACGGTCATTTCGGGATCAGGCAAAATGAAACGACTCGCCGAGCAGCGAGCGTGGCTGGCTGGTGTCTGCTGCTGGCAGCGCCTTATTTCATCACCTATTTTTTTTCGTACAGCTATCACTATCGCCTGGGTTTCGCCGTATTGCCATTGCTGTGCTTGCCGACCGCAGCCGCATTGTCCTGCCTCTTCCAGCCAGAGCGCATGCGCAGAGCCTGGCGGCGTATCTATATGATTGCGTTGGTCTTGCTGTGCCTGCCTGGCGTCATTTCTGTGGCATTTGACGCGCGCTGGTCGTCTGTTTGGTGGCTACGCGCCGACTTGACTGGCGATTGGCAGAAGCTGCAAGTCTTCAATCCCTCGCTGATGGAGGTGGTGGCGGGATTAAACGACTTCCTGCGCGATGACGAACGCGAGCCAATAATCGTCGCGCCGGGCGAAGAACGGCTGCCATTTTTCTTCCCGCAGCGGCAGATCATCGACCAGCCTGTGACGCGCCTGGACGAATTGGAGGCGCTGGGCGCAACGCATTTCATCTTTGGAGCCAAGGCGCGCGCCGCTTATCAAGAGGCGGGGCTCGACCCGTTTTCCACCCAGTTGGTCGCGGCCCTGGGCAGGAACCACATCATCGAACTCAAGCGAGCGCATTATGACGGTTTTTTCAGCTACGAACTCTACGAAATGCGCAAGCTCGCGAGCCGACACGAACTACCCAAAGCGCTGGCAACGGCGACCGAAGCCATCGTATTTGGAGACCTGCTGCGGCTGGATTTGCCCGGCGTGCATCCCCCGCGCATATTCGCTACAACGCCAATCACAGTCGAACCAAGCTGGCGCGCCCTGCAGCCGCTGGAGCGAGACCTTCAGTTTGTGCTGCGGCTCTTCAATCAAGAACGCGAGTTGCTGGGAGAAGAGTGGCGTTTTCAAGCGAACCCTCACCGCCACGGCGTCTATGCCACGCGCTGGTGGGATCAAGCAGAAGTCGTGAAAGACCGGCAGGTGCTGCGCCTGCAAGAAGGGATCGATTACCGCACCGGCAATGACTATGTGTTTCGGCTGGGCGTCTGGGATGAACTAGCGGGCGAATACCTGCCGCTGACCATCGATGGCAAACCAGCCGGGGAGTTCTACCAGGTCGCGGGCGTCCACCGGGTGCGCGCCTAAACAGCCAGGCAGAGTGAAACAGCATGAAAGACGTTCGCAAGGTCATTTTCATCACTGGCGCGTCCAGCGGCATCGGACGGGCGACAGCGCTGGCTTTTGCGCGCAGGGGCGATCATGTCTGCGGCATGGCGCGGCGCAAAGAACGGCTGGCAGACCTGGCGCAGGAGATCGCCAACCTGCCGGAACCCCATGGCGATTTTCTTGCGGTGGCCGGGGATGTTCGGCAGGCGGATCGTGTCGAAGCAGCGCTCACTATGACACTGGACAAATTTGGGCGGCTGGATGTGCTGGTCGCCAATGCCGGCATCGGACAGCAGGGAGCGCTGGTCGAGGCCAACTGGCAGCACCTGGAGACAGTGTTGCGCACGAATATCGATGGCGTCATCCACAGCGTGCGCGCCTGTGTGCCAGCGCTGCGCTCCACCAGCGGGCAAATCTTGATCGTGTCTTCTGTTGTGTCTGGCATCCACACGCCCTACACCGCCGCCTATGCCGCCAGCAAAGCTTTTGTATCCAGCCTGGCCGGTTCACTGCGCCTGGAACTGGCGGACGCTGGCATCTGCGTTAGCGATGTGTTGGTCGGGCGGACGCGCACAGAATTCAACCAAAATCGCCTGGGCAGCAGCCAAAACAACCGCGGCGGATTGCCAAGCGCAAGACCCGAAACTGTGGCAGAGGCTATCGTGCGGGCGACGCAGCACCGACAGCGGCGCGTCATCCTGCGCCTGTTTGACCGCCTGATACTGGCTGGCGGCGTGCTTGCGCCCGGCCTCATGGCGCGTTTGGCGCGAAGTCAATATCAACCGCAAGACGACGGGTAGATCAATGTCAAAAGCGAAGAAGCTCAATTCCATGCGGCTGCTGGATGCGCGGGGTATCGACTATACGGCGCACCTGTATGACCCTGTGCTGCGCGATGCGCGGGAAGTGGCGGCCGCGGTGGGATTTCCTGCCGAAGCTGTCTTCAAGACCTTGGTGGCGCAGGCAGTCGGCGCGAAGAAACCGCTGCTGGTCATGCTGCCTGCGAATAGCTCGTTGAATCTGAAGCGGCTGGCAGCGGCGATTGGCGCAAAAAAAGCCGCCCTGCTCCCCCATGCAGACGTCGAGAAATGGACCGGGCTGCAAGTTGGCGGCATCAGCGCACTGGCATTGACCCACAAACGTTGGGATACCCTCCTGGATGCTCGCGGCCTGGCGCAGTCGCACATCGTAATCAGCGCAGGCCAACGAGGTATACAGCTGCGCGTCGAAACCAGTGCTTTGCTGCGCCTGCTGGATTGTCGCGTGGTCGATGTGGCAGATGCGCCTGGAGATTGAAATTAGCGGGAGAGGATCTTTGCCAGGCCGAAATATTCGGGCGTGATCTGGCGGGTGCGCGCGCTGCATTCTGCCAGTTCGATAGGATTTTGGTCGCGCCCGACTCGCGCCACCATCATACCATCTGCGCCACCCAACAGCAGATCTACCGCATACACGCCCATCCGTGTCGCCAGCAACCGGTCAAAAGCGGTGGGGCTGCCCCCGCGCTGTGTGTGCCCCAAAATGGTCAGGCGGATCTCGAAGCCCATGTGCTTCTGCTGCAAGAAGCGCGCCAGCTCTGGACCCTGATAGGGCGCGCCTTCTGCCAGGATGGCGATAGCATGAGACTTGCCACGGACATAGGCATCTTCCAGCGCGACAGCGATCTCGTTCATGGTCACACCATTTTCTGGCGTCACGACGATCTCCGCGCCGCCCAGGATGCCGCCCATGACGGCCAAGTAACCACAATCGCGACCCATGACTTCAATGACGAAAGCGCGGTTGTGCGAAGTCGCTGTATCGCGCAGGCGGTCGACAGCATCCAGGATGGTGTTTAGCGCCGTGTCGACGCCGATGCTGGTATCGGTGCCCCAGATGTCGTTGTCAATACTGGCGGGGATGCCAATGACAGGCACGCCCATTTTGTGCAGGGCGAGCGCGCCGCGCATGCTGCCATCGCCGCCGATGACGATGACGCCTTCGATGCCATGTTCGTTCAGTCGGCGTCGGCCTTTGCGCTGGCCCGCCGCTGTCTTGAATTCTTCGTTGCGCGCTGTCTGCAAGACAGTGCCGCCTCGCTGCAAAATGCCGCTGACCTCGCGACTGCTCAGCAAAGCGATATCGCCCGCCAGCAGACCCTGGAAAGCTTGACGGATGCCATAGACTTCGACCTGTTTATCCAGCCCGGCGCGCACAACCGCCCGCACAGCCGCGTTCATGCCCGGTGCATCGCCACCGCTGGTCATCACAGCGATTCGCTTCATCGCTGCTTTCTCCCCCTGCCTCAACAACTTGCATTGTAGTCAGTTTGCAGCGCGCCTTCAATTGTCGGCAGGTTAAGCCTCGCTTAAGTCGGTTTCCAATATCTGCATGAATTCGGACTTGCCCACGATCGCCAGCAGAGCGTTGCGCAGCTCGTCGCAAATATGGGTGGTGTGGTCGGGGAAGCGCAAGGCAATGTGATGATCGTCGCGAACGATAATGATTTGGAAGTGGTCTTGGCCAGGAAATTCCACACAGCAGCGGTGGATGCGCTCCAGCTTGCGGCGGTCTTTGTCGATATCGGCAGTGGCAGCCAACGTGATGGCAATGGTGCGTGGCGGCTTCTTGGGGCGCTCATCATGGTGATCGGGCAGGCGCAGGTCGCTCGCGCCATTTGCCCAGGCCGGCTCGTCTTTGGGCGCAGGCGCGGGCGTCGGCTCGGAGGGTGGCGTTGGATCGAGGAAGGCTTCTGGTGGCGGCGGCCTATCATCCTGTGCCCAGTCCGGCGGTTGGTCGTATGGCATGGGCGAGCTTTCTGCGCTGGCCGCGCTGAAATCCAGGCGCAGTTGGTCGGCGATGATCTGCGCTTCGCCACGGCTGTCGTCGTAGCGCCCGCTGACCAGCACAATTTCGCCCGCGGCCAGTTCCCGCGCGCCTTCGGCAGCTGTCTGGCTGATGCTGGCGTAGGTCTCAACAGCCTTGTTGTAGGCATCTGGAAACAGCACAACATCAATGATGCCAGCGCTGTCGTGCCAATCTTCCAGACTCAGCACAGCCATGGGATCGCCATTGCGCGTGGTGAGCTTGCGCAGCGCCGTGATTTCGCCGGCAACCCGAACACGTTCGGGCTTTTTCAGCGAGGGGCTCTTTAGCTCGGCGATTGATTGCAGATTCTGCTTTTCCAGCTGTGCGCGGTGGCGGTCGGCCGGGCGCCCGGTCAGGTAAAAGCCCAGCAGCTCTTTCTCCCACTTCAGCCGATCGCGCGGCGGCACTTCGTCGATGGGCTGAATCTCGGCGAAATTGTCGGGGCTGTTGGTGGCCTCGCCAAACATCTGAATCTGCCCGACTTCCAGGTCGTGATGATGTTTGCCACTGGCGCTGATGATACCGTCCAGGCCCCCCAGCAGGCTGGCGCGCGTGCCAAAAACATCCATTGCGCCCACTTTGATGAGGCTTTCCAGCGATCGTTTGCCAATATTGCGCAAGTCGACGCGCTGGCAAAAATCGGTCAGATTTTTATAGGGCTGTTCGCCACGTTGGCAGATCATGTCGCGTGTGGTCAAAGCGCTGGCATTCTTCACAGCAGCCAAACCAAAGCGGATGGCGCGTTTGCCAGCATCGCCGCTTTCGATATCAAATTCCAGTTGGCTGCTGTTGATATCGGGCGGCAGGATGGGGATGTGCAAGCGGCGACACTCTTCCAGCACAGTGGAGACTTTGCCCAGGTCATCGCGCTGCACGCTCAAAATAGCGGTCATATACTCGTGGGGATAGTGACATTTGAGATAGGCTGTTTGCACAGTCATGACCGCGTAGTCGGCGGCGTGAGGCTTGTTAAAGCCGTAATTGGCGAACTCGGCGATCATGTCAAAGATGGTGGCGGCGGCATCGGCGGGGATGCCATTTTGTGGACCCCGCTCGATAAATATGGCTTTGTGCTTGTTGAGGTCTTCGGGTTTTTTCTTGGATACCGCGCGGCGCATCAAGTCGGCTTCGCCCAGTTCATAACCAAAAAGTTCGCCGGCAATTTGCATGATCTGTTCCTGATACACGCAGATGCCATAGGTCTCGCGGAGGATGGGCTCCAGGCGCGGGTGCAGGGGTATGACCTCTTCGTCGCCATGCATGCGGCGGCAATAGGCGGGGATATAATCCATGGGACCGGGGCGATACAGCGCGATAGCCGCCACGATATTCTCAAAGACGCGCGGACGCATGCCCCGCAACATCTGCTGCATGCCGCCCGATTCGACCTGGAAGACACCCACCGTCTCGCCACGCCCCAGCATCTCGAAAGCGACATCCAGGCGCGCTCGTTGTTCGGCAGTGGCATCGTCATGACGATAGGGGATGTTGTCGATAGAATAAGGAATGCCGCAGTGCCTGGCGATCAACTCACAGGCTTTGCGCATGATGGTCAAGGTAGACAAACCCAAAAAGTCGACCTTGAGCAAGCCGATGGACTCGGCTGTTTCCATGGGGAATTGCGTCACGGCTTTCAGCGCGCCGCCCGAAGGGTCTTTGCCGGTGATGCGATGCAGCGGCACCAGCTCGACCAGGGGGCGATCGGCGACGATCACGCCGGCCGCATGCGTAGAAGCGTGGCGCGTCATGCCCTGCAGTTCGATAGCGGTGTCGATGACCCGTTGCAGCTGGGGCTCGTCCCGATACAGCGCTGTCAGCTCTGGGCTGGCATCGACATATTCGCGGATTTTCTTTTGGCGCGCTTCTTGGGGGATGAGGGCAGCGGCGCGATTGATGAGCCCCAGATCGACATCCAGGGCGCGTCCGACATCGCGCACAGCCGCTTTTGCGCCCATGGTGCCAAAAGTGATGATAGCCGCGACCTTGTCTTCGCCATACTTCATGGCTGTGTAAGCGATCATCTCGCCGCGGCGGTCGTCTGGATAGTCCAGGTCAATATCCGGCATGCTGACGCGGCCAGGATTTAGGAATCGCTCGAAGAGCAAGCCGTTTTGGATGGGATCGATATTGGTGATGCCCAGGCTGTAGGCGACCAGCGATGCCGCCCCAGAGCCACGCACATTCCACCAGATATCGACATGCCGCGCAAACTCGCACAAGTCCCACACGATCAGAAAATAGCTGTCGAAGCCCATGCTGTGGATGATGCTCAACTCGCGGTCGATGCGCTCTTGGAAAACGGGCTCGCTGCGCCAGTCGTCCCCGAAGCGCCAAGCCATGCCGATAGTCGTCAGATGATGCAGGTAGCTGGTTTCATCAAAGCCTGCGGGTACAGGAAAAGTCGGCAGGTGGTAGCCCTTGGGCGCCAGGTCGATATCGGTCATCTGGGCGATCCGCAACGAGTTGGCAAAAGCCTCATCAATCAGCTTGGGTGGCAGATCGGCGAAGTCGGCGCGCATTTCTTGGGCAGATTTCAGATAATAGCTGCTCGCTGGCAGCATGCGCATGCGGTTCTGGTCGGACTTCAGGCTGCTGGTCTGGATGCACAACAAGGTATCGTGGGCGTCGGCATCGCCTTTGTCGACATAATGCACATCGTTGCTGGCCACCAACTGGACGGCGCTGTGCCCGCTGCTTCGATATTCACAAAGCCAGCGGTTTAGCTCGTGCAAGTCGGGAATGTCGTGGCCTTGCAGCTCCAGGAAAAAGTTGTCGCTGCCAAAGACATCTTGATACCAGCCGATCTGCTGGCGCGCGCTTTCAAAGTCGCCCTTGTTTGCCAGCCGCGGGATTTCTGCAGCCAGGCAGCCACTGGTAGCGATGAGGCCAGCGGCGTGGGCGGCCAAGAATTCTTTGTCGATGCGCGGACGATAATAAAAACCATCCAGTTGGGCGGCCGAGGCGATCGCCAGCAGGTTCTGATACCCGCGCATATTCTTCGCCAGCAGCAACATGTGGTGGGCTTCGCGGTCGTGGCGGGAGTCGCGGTCGGTCATGCCGCGCGGCGCAAGATAGGCTTCCATGCCCACAACTGGCGTGATGCCCGCGTCTGTGCAAGCGCGGTAAAAGTCCAGCACGCCAAACATGACGCCGTGATCGGTGATTCCCAGCGCCGGCATACCCAGCTCTTTGGCGCGCGCGACCAACTGCTTGATGCGGCTTTGACCATCCAATAACGAAAACTCGCTGTGCACATGCAAGTGTACGAAGTCGCCGGTCATAAGCTCGCTTCTGTTGCATTTGTTGGGTAGGAATCGCCGTCTAGCGCGCGTATTATAGCAAAACTGCCGGGCGAATATGACGAGAAACCATGCCCGAACTGCCAGAAGTCGAGACTGTTGTACGCGGCTTGCGCGAGCCACTTGTCGGGCGGCGCATCACCGCCATGTGGCACGATTGGGATCGGTCCATTCATTCGCCTGCGCCCGATGAGTTTGCGGCGCGAGTGGCTGGGCAACTGGTCGGAAGCCTGGGGCGGCGTGGCAAATACATCTTGATCCATCTGGAGCATGACACGCTGGTGATCCATCTGAAGATGTCGGGGCGGCTGTATGTGTCGGCAGCCGGGGCGCGGCACGAAGCGGACCGCTGGGTGCATGTGCGCTTTGACCTGGACCTGGGGCAGCAGTTGCGATTCTCGGATGTGCGCAAATTCGGGCGTGTCTACCTGACCAACGATGTCACAGCGCTGCTGAGTCACCTGGGTCCCGAACCGCTCGGGGACAATTTCACAAAAGCTGGCTTTCGCGAGGGCTTGCGGGGGCGCAAACTGGCGATCAAGGCGCGGCTGCTGCAACAGGAATTTGTGGCGGGCGTAGGCAATATCTATGCCGATGAAGCCCTGTTTCGCGCGGGTATCCATCCCGACCGCCCTGCCGAGACGCTGACTGAAAACGAAGCGACACGTTTGCACGGGACATTGCGGGAGGCGCTGCAAACGGGCATCGAGCACGAAGGCGCCAGCATCAATTGGTATCGCAAGCCCGATGGCAAAAAAGGGCAATCGCAGAATCACTTCTTCGTTTATGGACGGCCCGAGCAGCCTTGCCTACATTGCGGCGCGCAAATCAACAAGATCCGCGTAGCACAGCGCGGCACGCACTTCTGCCCCAATTGCCAGCCAGAAGCGCCTGGCAGGGCAGGCAACCGATAGGGGCGACTCTTGATTCGCCCATATGGTCGACGGCGACATTGTAGGCGAGACTAGCCTCGCCCCTACAGATTTCGAATCTGAGTAGCATCGTCCTTTTGCGCATGGCTTACTTGAACCTAATCGGTTCTACCCGCGGCCGACCTTTTTCTCCTTGCACGAATCGGCCAGCCGGCGTCTGGACATCATGCGGGAAGAAAAGCAGCGCATTGGTGTCCAGCGCCCACGGCTGCCAGCGGCGTTTGCTTTCCAAGGTCACCAGCGGCTCGACATCGTAGGCGCTCATCCAGGCCAGCCGTTCGAAGTGAATAGCCAGCGAAGCCAAATCGCAGACGAATGCGGCGTGTTCATTCTGGCTGCTTATGCGCAGGCTCATGTGCGCCGGCGTATGGCCGGGCGTCACCAGCGCGTGTATGCCCGGCGCGACTTCGGTATCGCCATCCAGCAGTTGCAGCTGACCCGTTGCATAAAGCGGCTGATAATTGGCTCGCAGATAGGTGGCGCGCGTGCGTTCGTTGGGCGCGCAAGCCTCGGCATATTCGCGGCTTTGCACCACATAGCTGGCATTGGGGAAGGCGGGTTGGCGCTCGCCGTTTGCATCGAGCCGGAAATTGCCCGTGCAGTGGTCATCGTGCAGGTGCGTGTTGACGACCAGGTCGATATCGCCGGGCTCGATCCCCAGCGCAGCCAAGCCAGCCTGCGTGCCATCAAAATGCGTGATGCTGCGGCGTTTGCGCTGCGTTTGGCTCAAGCAATTGCCAAAACCCGTATCGACAAGGATGTTGCGCCCCGCCGCGCGGATAAGCAGGTTGTGATTCGCCGTTTGCAAAAGTTGCCGTTCGTCGACTGCATAATAGCGCGACCACAAAGCCCGTGGCACGAGCCCAAACATGCCGCCGGGATCAACCCAGGCGCTGGCATCATTGAACAAATGCAGCTCGAAGTCGCCGATGCGCCACATGGCTGGGCGAGGCTCAGACAGCTTGCCGGAAGCGGCCCGTAAGTTGGTCTTCGCGCCGGCAGCAGTGTTTGTATTTCTTGCCGCTGCCACACCAGCAAGGTTTGTTGGGTCCAGGTCGGCGGTTGGTTTTGCGCACGGTTTGCTGTTGGCGGCGCTCGCCCTGGTTGAAGGCGGCATCTGGATGGTGCTCGCGCATTTGGCGGCGGCGCTGGGGCGTCTGCATCAGGGCTGGCTGCACAAGGAAGATATTGCGCGATGCCACCTTGCGATAGGTATCTTCGACCAGGCGGAACATCTGGAAGCCCTGCCGCTGATATTCGACCAGTGGATCTTTCTGCGCGATCGCCTGCAAGCCGATACCCTCGCGCAAGATATCCAGGTCGGTCAAATGCCGCTGCCAGTAGTGGTCCAAGGCGCGGATGACCGTCTGCCGTTCGGCAATTTCCATCAAGCCTGGGCGCGCCGCTTCGAGCTGTTGGCATTTTTGATCGAGCACCTCTGCGACATGCTGGCTGAAACGCTCGGTCAGTTTTTCGGCTTCCAGCTCGTCCAGGGCGTCGGGCGTGAACTCTTGCGGCAGGGGCAAGCCCGCGCTGGCGATCTGTTGATACATCGCGCCAGCATCAAGATGTTCGCCAGTGTGGTCGGCGGCGAAGGCTTCTTCTATGGCCGCGGCCGCCTGCGCCTGGATCATGGCGAGGTAATCGCTGTGCAGGGATTCGGCACTTTTTTGCAGCCACTGCAAGCGCTGCGAATAGATGATTTCGCGCTGGCGGTTGACGACATCGTCGTATTCGACAACGCGCTTGCGGATATCGAAGTTGTGCCCCTCGACGCGAATCTGCGCTTGTTCGATCGACTTGCTAATCATGCCATGTTGGATGGCTTCGTTTTCGGGGAAGCCGGCGGTTTTCATCAGGCGCTTGACATTGTCATTGGCGAAGCGCTTCATCAAATCGTCGTCCAGGCTGAGATAAAAACGCGACGCGCCAGGATCGCCCTGTCGCCCCGAACGTCCGCGCAACTGGTTGTCTATGCGCCGCGCATCGTGGCGTTCTGTGCCCAGCACAAAGAGGCCGCCCGCTTCTAGGACCACCTGACGGTCGCGCTCGACCAGGGCTTCGGCTTCATCCAGCGCCGCTCGCCACTGCTTTTCGCTGGCGGCGGTCAAGTCGATGCCTTGCCGACGCAGTGCGGCGCGCGCCAAGCCCTCAGGATTGCCGCCCAGCAGGATATCAACGCCGCGCCCAGCCATATTGGTGGCGATGGTCACCGCGCCCGGTCTGCCCGCCTGGGTGATAATCTCGGCTTCTTTTTCGTGCTGCTTGGCGTTGAGCACCTCATGTTTGATGCCGGCCTTGTGCAGATACTTGCTCAGGCGCTCCGATGTTTCGACCGCGACGGTGCCGACCAGGATGGGCTGCTGGTGCTGGTTGCGCTCTTGAATCGCATTGACGATGGCATTCCACTTGGAGGTCTCGTTGACATAAATCAGATCGTTGTCATCGCTGCGGATGACCGGACGATGCGTGGGGATGGGCACGACATCCAGTTCGTAAGTCTTTTCAAACTCTTCGGCTTCGGTGAGCGCTGTGCCCGTCATGCCCGCCAGCTTGTTGTACATGCGGAAGAAGTTTTGGAAAGTGATGGTCGCCATGGTGATATTTTCACGGCGGATTTGCACGCCTTCTTTGGCTTCGATTGCCTGGTGCAAGCCTTCGGAAAAGCGTCGGCCCGGCATGAGTCTGCCCGTAAAGTCGTCGACGATAACCACTTCGCCGTTCTGTACGATGTATTCTTTGTCGCGCTCAAAAAGCGTCTGGGCGCGCAGGCAGCTGTCCAGATAGGGCAGCATCTCGGCGTTGTCGGGATGATAAAGCTGCGCAAGGCTCAGGGCATTTTCGACCTTTTCAACGCCTTGCTCGGTCAAATAGACGATGCGGTCGCCGATATCCAGCACAAAGTCGCCATCGGGCGCTTCGTCATCCACGCTGTCCTGGCTGCTCTTGTGTAGCCTCTTTACGATCGAAGCAAAAACGCGATAAAAGTCGGACGGCTCATCAGAAGGACCGGAGATGATCAAGGGAGTGCGCGCCTCGTCGATGAGGATGTTGTCGACTTCATCAACGATGGCGTAATTCAAATTGCGCTGCACCAGGCCCTCATCAGCAAGCACCATGTTGTCGCGCAAGTAGTCGAAGCCAAATTCGTTGTTCGTGCCATACAGGATATCGGCTTGGTAGGCTTCGCGCCGACTGATCGGGCGCAGGTTTTGATAGCGCGCATCGTCGGAAATGAATTCAAGGTCGAACAGGAAAGAGCCGCTGTCGGGCTGTCCGCCGGTATTTTGGATGACCGCAGCCGACAAGCCGAGCAGGCTGTAGATGGGACCCATAAACTGCAAACCGTGCTTGGACAAGTAGTCGTTGGGCGTCACCAGGTGCGCGCCGCGCCCATCCAGCGCATTCAACACCAGCGGCAACGTGGCGACCAGGGTTTTGCCTTCGCCCGTCTTCATCTCGGCGATGCGCCCCTCGTGCAAGACGATGCCACCGATGAGCTGCACATCATAGTGACGCAAGCCGATCGTGCGCACCGATGCCTCGCGCACCAGGGCGAAGACATCTGGCAAGATATCACCCAGAGGAGCGCCATTTTGCCGCTGCGTTTTCAGTTTGTGCAACTTCTCTTTCAGTGTCTTGTCATCCAGCCGCTGCAGCTCTGGCTCCAGCGCGTTGATCTCGTCGACTTTGCCTTGATAGTTGGCGAGCGCCTTTTGCATGGGGTCGCCGAAGATGGACTTTACGAGCTTGCGAAACATGGCTTGTCGCTTTTGCCTCGTAGATTTGACGTCAGTATAGCACAGGGAGCAGCGCCTATTTCTTCAGCCGCTCCTGCAATAGCTCAATAGGGCGGCGGAAGAGAACGAAGGCGACGATCAATATCGCCGCCGCAACATAGATGCCCATCTGCACGCGCAGGTCGAGGACGACTTCTGTGCCGAAGCGAACGATGATATAGGTCGGCAGCCAACCACCGAAGAAGGACACCGCAATATAAACCAGCAGGCGGATGCGTCCCAAGCCCACGGCATAGCTGATGAAATCATAGACGGAGAAAAGCAGCAAGCGCGCGACCAGCAACTGCTTCCAATCATCCAGGAAGCGCTGATAAAAGCTGTCGATGCGTTGCAAGCCCTGCACGCCGACCAAACGCAGGATTAGGGGACGCCCATAGAGCCGCCCAATCATCACATTGATGGTGCCGCCAATCAACTCGCCCAACAGCGAATAAAAGGTGCCCAGCTCGATGCCAAAGAGTAAGCCAGCCGCCAACTGGATGGGTCCTGCAGAAAGTGGCGCAAAAGTAAAGGTCAGCGCTTTGACGCCGACATAAAAGAGCGGACCCCAGATGCCCGCGCCAGCCACCAGCAGCTGCAGGTCTTGCAAGCCGACGATGTGCACGATCCACGAGAGTAGCGCAAACAACGCGATGTACATCGCCGCGCCCATCACCAGCGTCGTTGAAGACAATCGGCTGGGAGGATTGTCGGGCACGTTGTAGATAGAGCGCTTTTCGTCACTCATTAAATAGCGCGCCCACGCTTCTGCCCTCGTGCGCCCGCAGGATGACCTCGCCCAGCAACGGCGCAATGGACAGCACGGTCATGTTGGACAGCCGGCGAGATTCGGGGATGGCAAGTGTGTTGGTAAAAATGATTTCGCGCAGGTCGAGGGCGGCAAATCGCTCATAAGCCTGCTCGGAGAAGAAGGGATGCGTGAAAGCGAACAACACATCGCGCGCGCCATAATCGCGGACGACATTCACGGCATTGACCAGGCTGCCGGCGGTATTGACCTCATCATCGACCAGCAGCACATTTTTGCCTTCGACGCTGCCAATCAACGACAGGGCGCGTGGGCTTTCGGCATTGCTGACGCGGCGCTTCTCTACAAATGCCAGCGGCACGCCGAGCGTTTCTGCCCAATTTCTGCCTTGCTTGGCGAAGCCCAGGTCTGTCGCCACCACAACGAGATTGTCCAGTTCTCCAGCGCGCAGCCGGGCGATAATGTGGTCGCTCAATAGATGAAAAGCCGTGAGCGCATCGCCAGGGATATTGAAGAAACCCTGGATCTGCCCGGAATGCAGGTCGATGGTCATGTAGCGGTCGACGCCGGCCGTCTCGATCATATTGGCGATGAGCCGGGCCGAGATGGGCACGCGCGGCTGGTCTTTCTTGTCCGAGCGGGTATAGCTCATATACGGCACGACCAGATTGATGCGCCAGGCCGAATCCCGCTTTAGCGCGTCGATCATGATCAGCATTTCCATGAAGTTGTCGTGCACGGGCGAGGCCATGGTCTGCACGAGGTAGACATCCTTGCCACGCACGCTTTCTTCCAGCTTGATGAAGATATTTTCGTTGGAAAAAACAGTGCGATAATACGCGCCCGGCTTGACATTGTAGGCAGAAATGCGCGAGATATAGTCGGTGATCTCGCTGCCCAGGGCTTGCGAGGCGCTGCCAGAGAAAATCTTCATCGAGCCGAAGCGCATGGTGGAAGATTGTTCGGGCGCTTCCTGGTCGAGTCGGCTGACCATGACCGGATTGTACTTGGCGCCGGGTACTTTGATTTGGTCTCTCGTGTTCATGTCGCTTTCGGCATCTGGGCGGCAAAGAACGAACCTGTGATTGTCGCTGATGATAGCAGGAAAAGTCGCGCGGTCTAGACCCCCCTCACTCCCCCCGACTGGTCAGGGGGAAGCACATGCTTTAGCTACCCTCTCCAACTTGTTGGGGAGGGGCTGGGGGAGGGGTCAACTCGCCGGCACCCCCCTCAGTCCCCCCGACAGGTCAAGGGCAGGCACGTACCTGGACTCCCCTCCCTGACTCGTCGGGGAGGGGCTGGGGAAGGGGTCAACTCGCCGGCACCCTCCTCAGTCCCCCCGACAGGTCAAGGGCAGGCAAGCGCGCGCGGGTTCTGTCGCCTTTAGATGTGCGCGGCGATGGTGTTGACGATCTTGCCTTTGGGCTTGAATCCGGTGATACGTTCGACAGGCTGGCCGCCTTTGAAGAGGATCAACGTGGGGATGCCCATGATGCCATAATTCATAATGATGGTCTGGTTGGCATCGGCATCGACTTTGGCGACGCGCAGTTTGCCGGCGTATTCGCTGGCAATCTCATCGACGATCGGCGCGATCATCTTGCAAGGACCGCACCACTCCGCCCAAAAATCGACCAGTACGGGTATTGCGCTGTCCAACACTTCGCTCTGGAATTCGGCATCGTTGACATCAATTGTCTGGCTGCTCATGTTGTCTCCTATTATCTTTGACGACCTGCTCATAAGACGAGCGGCTGGCTGTTCATCTTACATCAGAATTGCCTTAACAGCAGCGGACATGCTAGCATCTCTGCCAGCCACTCCAATCACAGAGGTGTCATGGCCGACGACTATCATTTGCCCGATTTAAGCAGCCGCCAGGAAGTCATCCTGACCTGCATCGTGCAAGCCTATTCAGAAAAGCCAGAGCCGGTCAGTTCGGGGCATCTGGTCGACAATTTTCAACTGAATATCAGCTCGGCGACTGTGCGCAACGAGATGGCGCAGTTGGAAGAATTGGGATATATCGCCGCGCCCCACACATCGGCGGGCCGGCTGCCGACAGCGGCTGGCTTTCGCTATTTTGTGCGCCGCCTGCTGCAAACCCACAGCTTGACCCGTGGCGAGCAAAGCCACATCTCCGAGCGGGTGGGCACTTTGCAGGTGGGCATGGAACAATGGATGCGGCGGACAGCGGCGTTGCTTTCGCGGGCGGTGCAGACAGCTTCGATTGTGACGCCGCCTATCGCCCAGACCAATACGTTCAAACATGTCGAGTTAATTTCGATACAAGGCCGGCTCGCGTTGATGGTATTGGTGCTGCATAGCGGCAGCGTGCACCAGCGCATGTTGACCCTGGCCGATGCTGTTCCCCAGCAGCAACTGGCTGAAGCCGCCCAGCGCGTCAATGAGCTGTGTGTCGGTTTGGGCGCGCGACAAGTGCGCCTGCGCAGCATCAATCTGCCTATGCTCGACCGCGAAGTGGCGGAGTTGACGGCAGAATTGATCGAAACAGCCGACAACAACCAGGCGCGTTTTATCTACCGAGACGGGCTCAGCCGCATCATCGAGAGCTTCGCCGATGAAGAAGGCGCGCAGCAAGCCATCCGCATTTTGGAAGAACACACTGTGCTCAATGCGCTGCTGAACGACCTGCTGGAGCGGCTGCCAAGAGACGACCAGGGCGAGGCGGTCGATGTGCGCGTTGTCATCGCCGGCGATGGGCGCTACCAAGACCTCAACCGCTTGAGCATGGTGCTCAGCCGCTATGGCGATCCAGAGAAAATGAGTGGCGCGATTGGCGTACTGGGACCAACCTATATCAATTATGGGCGCGCAATCAGCACTGTGCGCTATGTTTCCAACCTGATGACGAATGTGCTGGCCACGCTCTATCAAGATGGCGGCGACAGCGCCGAGCCAGGCAACATATAAACTTCATAAGACTTCCGCCGCGCGCGCGATATTTCTGCTGAATCTAACTATAATGCCGTCTGTTCTGATACAAGTCATATAGGCTTTCGCAACCATGGTGGCATGCCCGTGCAGCGGGTGGCTTGCGCAGAAGGACGGTATATGAGCGACGAAACCCAACAGGCAGAGCAGCAGGATAATCCCCAGTGCGAGCAGCTCGACCCAGAAAGCGCCGACCTGGCAGTCGAAGCGCTGGACGAACTGGGCGCTGCAAAAAAAGCCCTGCAAGAAGCCATTCAAGAACGGCACGCGGCCGAAGCAGAACTGGCAGCTGCAACGCAGTTGGCGAATGAGAATCTGGCTGGCTGGCATAGCGCCAACAAGTCGGTCGATGAACTCAAAAGAGAAATCGAACGGCAGAAACAGAGCAGCGCGGCATTCAAGCAGCGCGCAGAATTGGCTGCGGCGCAAAAGCTGCAAGCGCTGATTTATGCGGTCGATGAATTCCTCACTGCTTCGCCAACTCCGCCGGACGACATTCGTGATCATGACTGGGTCAGCGGTGTGCAGATGCTGCAAGACAAACTGGAAGCGGCGCTGGCCAGCCACATCGACGCCGCCAAAATCGTGATCGAACTGGATGCCGACTCGGCGCTGACCTTTGATGAGCTGGCAGTCGAAATCGAGGCTGCCAAAACCGAAGATGAGACATTTTCGCTGGCTGTCGAAGCGATTGACCCGGCGGCTGGCGATCCATTCGATGGCAAGCTGCACCAGGCCATTGGCATCGACAACAGTGGCGAAAACGAAAGCGGGACTGTGGCGCAGACACTGCGGCGCGGCTATCGCGTTGGAGATTTTGTATTGCGAGAAGCGCTGGTGATGGTCGCGGGCTAGGCGAAAAACGCCCCTGCCGCATCATCGCGCACTAAAGAGAGAAAGGGAAACGCACATGGGTAGAATCATCGGTATCGACCTGGGCACAACCAATTCTGTGGTCGCCGTGATGGAAGCGGGCGAACCAACCGTCATTCCTTCGTCGGAAGGCGGCAATCTGGTGCCATCGGTGGTGGCCATCAACGCCAAGACTGGTGAGCGACTGGTCGGACGGGTGGCGCGCAACCAGGCAGTCGTCAATCCAGAGAACACCGTTTTTTCGGTCAAGCGCTTTATGGGGCGCAAGTTTGCCGACTCGGTGGTTTCCGAAGCGCGCGAATTGATGCCCTATACGCTGTCTGCCGCGCAAAATGGCGATGTGCGCATCCGCATGAACGAGCGCGATTACAGCCCGCCCGAGATCTCGGCGATGGTCTTGCAGAAGCTCAAAGCCGATGCCGAAGCCTACCTGGGCCAGACAGTCGACCAGGCTGTCATCACTGTGCCGGCTTATTTCAACGATACCCAGCGCAACGCCACCAAAGACGCTGGCAAGATCGCCGGGCTGGAAGTGCTGCGCATCATCAACGAGCCGACCGCATCTTGCTTGTCTTTCGGGCTAGAAAGTCGCGAAGAAGGCATCGTGGCGGTTTATGACATGGGCGGCGGCACCTTCGATATCTCCATCCTGGAGATCGCCGATGGCGTCTTCGAGGTCAAATCGACCAGCGGCGACACATTTCTGGGCGGCGACAACTTCGATGAGCGCATCATCAACTGGATCGCCGATGACTTCCAGAAAGAAACGGGCATCGACCTGCGCAAAGACTTGCAGGCGCTGCAGCGGTTGAAAGAAGCGGCGGAAAAAGCCAAAATCGAGTTGTCGAATACCACCAGCGCCGAGATTAGCCTGCCTTTCATCACCGCCGACTCCAGCGGTCCCAAGCATCTCAACATGAGTCTGACGCGCTCCAAGCTGGAAAGCCTGGTGGACGACCTGATCGACGCTTCAATCAAACCCTGCCGCGATGCACTTAAGGCAGCCGGCTTGAGCACCAGCGATGTGGACACGGTGCTGTTGGTCGGCGGCATGACGCGCATGCCCGCAGTGCAAGAGTCTGTGCAGCGCTTCTTTGGCAAAGAGCCCACCCGGCGCGTCAATCCAGACGAAGTTGTCGCGTTGGGCGCGGCCATTCAAGGCGGTGTGCTGGGCGGCGATGTCAAAGATATCCTGCTGTTGGATGTGACGCCATTGACCCTGGCTATCGAGACCTTGGGCGGCGTCGCCACAGCCATGATCGAGCGCAACACCACCATCCCCACCAAAAAGTCGCAGGTTTTCTCCACTGCGGCCGATGGACAAACCCAGGTAGAAATCAATGTTTTGCAAGGCGAGCGCTCGATGGCGCGCGACAACAAATCGCTGGGCACCTTTATCCTGGCGAATATCCCGCCTGCCCCGCGCGGCATGCCACAGATCGAGGTTACCTTTGACATCGATGCCAATGGCACCATCAATGTCGCCGCCAAAGACAAGGCGACTGGTGCCGAACAGACCATCGTCATCACCGCCAGCAGCGGCTTGACCGACGAACAGGTCGACCGCGCCGTCGCCGAAGCCGAGCAGTTTGCCAGCGCAGATGCCGAGCAAAAAGAAAAGGCGGAAGTCGATAATCAGGCGGAAAGCGTCATCTACCAAGCCGAGAAATTGCTGAGCGAGCACAAGGACAAGCTGCCGCCAGAGCTGGTGAGCGAAACCGAAGCCAAGGTCGCGGCGCTGCGCACGGCGATGGCAGGCGATAGCATCAGCGATATCAAATCGGCTACCGAAGCGCTGATGGCGCACTTGCAAACGTTGGGCGGCGCGATGTACCAGGATGGCGAGGCGGCCGGCGACGGTACGCAAAACCGCCCCGAAGACGAAGATGTCATCGACGCGGAGTTCACCGAAGCCTAGACTATCATGCCCGGTTGTACGCCACAGCCGGGCAATGCGTTATCATTGAGCTTGGGCAACATGGTCAGCTGTCGCGCTATTTTTTGGAATGCCCGCCCGCCAAATATCTCCTGTTGAAAGAGAGACCGTCTGATGCCCAGAGACTATTATGAGGTGCTAGGCGTCCCGCGCAGCGCCGATACCAAGCAAATTAAGAGCGCATTCCGGCGGCTGGCGCGACAATATCACCCCGATGTCAGCGAAGAAGCCGATGCCGAAGACAAATTCAAAGAGATCACCGCTGCCTACGAAGTGCTTGCGGACGATGAAATGCGCGCGCGTTATGACCGCTTTGGACACGATGGGCTGAATGGCGCGAGCGGCTTCGGCCAGGGCATGGGCGGCTTTGGCTTCGAAGACATTTTCGATATGTTCAACAGCGCGTTTGGCGAACAACGGGGCGGACGGCGGAGAGCGCCCAACCGCGGGGGTGACCGGCGCGTCGATGTGACGATCGACTTCATCGATTCTGTGTTTGGCATCGAAAAAGAAGTTGAATTCCTGCGCCTCGAAGGCTGCGAAGAATGCGACGGCAGCGGCGCGGCCGAAGGCTCGCGGACTGTACCTTGCCGAAACTGCAATGGCAGCGGCGAGCTGCGCCAGGTGCAGCAGACTCTGCTAGGCTCGATGGTGCGCACGCAAACCTGCCCCAGCTGTGGCGGCAAAGGCAGCGCAATTTCCAAGCCCTGTCGCAGCTGCGATGGCAGTGGGCGGCGGCGGCAGACCGCGCTGCTGAATGTCAATATCCCGCCTGGCGTCAGCGAAGGCATCCAGATCCAGGTGCGTGGCGAAGGCGATGCGGGAGAAAATGGCGCGCCACCAGGCAACTTGTTCGTGGTCGTGCATGTGAGAGACCACGTCTATTTCAAGCGCAACGAAAACGACATTATCCTGGATATCAGTATCAATATCGCACAAGCGGCGCTGGGCGACACCATCCAGGTCGAGACTGTGGATGGGCTGGTCGATCTGGATATCTCGCCGGGCACGCAGACGGGCAAGATTTTTCGTTTGCGCGGACGCGGCTTCCCCAGGCTGCGCGCCGACGGCAGCAGCAGCGGTCGTGGCGATCAACTGGTTGGCGTTCAAGTCGAAACGCCGACCAGCCTGAGCGAACAGCAGCGAGAGCTTTTATCGCAACTGGCAGAAACCTTTGGGCGCGACATATCGCCTCAACGCAGCGGGCGCGGCTTGTTCGAGCGGGCGATGGACTTCCTCGCCGGCGACGACAGCTAAGCGCGCATGAGCCAATGGATCGAGGTCAGTCTGCGCGTCGATGGCGAAAGCGCAGAAGCTATCGCCGAAGTGCTGGGTCGTTATGGGCACCAAGGCGTCTCGCTGGAACAAGCCGACATCGCGCCAGATACCTGGGACGAAGTCGATCTGCCGCCGGCGCAGAACCTGATTTTGCGCGCCTACTTCCCCGACGATGCCCGCGCAGAAACCACCAAATCGCAGTTGGAAACCGCGCTGGGGCACATGCGCCGGCTCTACCCGATGCCAGAACCTGTTTACCGCCTGCTCCGCGAGGACGATTGGGCGCAAGCCTGGAAAGCGCATTATCAACCGCTGCGCATAGGCAAACGGCTGTTGATCCGCCCGCGATGGATAGATGTGGTGCCGGCCGACGGCGACATCGTCATCGCGCTGGACCCGGGCATGGCGTTCGGCACGGGCACGCACCCGACCACGCAGCTTTGCCTGCAAGCTCTGGAACGGGTGATCCAGCCCGGGCAGGTGGCGCTGGACCTGGGCTGTGGCAGCGGCATCTTGTCGATAGCGGCGGTCAAGCTGGGCGCGCGGCAGCTGTTGGCGCTGGATATCGATGCCATTGCGGTTGCGGCCACCCGAGAGAATGCCATCTACAACCAGGTCGCGAAGCGCATCACCGCACAGCAGGGCAGCCTAGATAGCGTGCGGTCGGCGGCGCGGCGCTTCGATCTGCTCATCGTCAATATATTGGCGCGCGTGATTATCCAGTTGGCGGCGCAGGGACTAGGCGAAATCGTGCGGCCGGGCGGAACAGCGCTTTTCAGCGGCATCATCGATGAACAAGCCGACGAGGTGGCAGCGGCGCTGGAGCGAGCGGGCTTGTCGATCGTGACGCGGCAGAGGCAGGGTGATTGGCTGCTCTTTGAAACGCGGCGGCTGGCGGAGTAGGCGCATGGCACAGCTGCAGGGAAATGCGCGCGCCGACTATGTACGCGGCATGTTCGACCGCATTGCCGGGCGCTATGACCTGATGAACCGGCTCATTACCGGCGGCCAAGACCGCAAGTGGCGGCGTTTCGCTGTCCAGGTGGCGGCTTTGCCAGCGCGGGGCCGGCTGCTGGATATCGCCACGGGGACGGGTGATATCGCCCGCGAAATGTTGAAGCAGCAGCCAGAAGCCCGCGTGCATGGCGCTGATTTTGCACTGGAAATGATGCGCGTGGGGCAGGTCCGGCGCGGTGGCAACACGATCGACTGGGCAGGAGCGGATGCCCTGCGCTTGCCCTATGCCGATGCCAGTTTTGATGCCGTGATTTCGGCTTATCTGCTGCGCAATGTCATCGATATTCCGCAAGCCCTGGCCGAACAACGGCGCGTCTTGCGCAGCGGCGGACGCATCGTCATCCTGGATACCTCGCCAGCGCCGAATACCGTGCTGAAGCCACTGATAAACTTGCATCTGAAGCTGGGCATCCCCCTGCTGGGGCGGCTGGTGGCTGGCAAAGCGGCTGCCGATGCCTATCGTTATCTGCCCGAGTCGACTGCGCTTTTCAAGACGCCACAGGAATTGGCGCAGCTGGTGGAAACAGCCGGTTTCTGTGACGTGCGTTATCAAATCTTTATGCTGGGCACGATGGCGGTGCATTGGGGGCAGAAAGCATAACGAGCCACCGCAGCGATGACTCGTCCAGATTCAGATTGGATGCGGGGCAACAAGCGCTCAGGTGCGCACATTGTCCTTATGGCGGTAAATGATGCGACCGCGATTCATATCGTAGGGGGACATCTCCACCTTGACGCGGTCTCCCAACAAAATACGGATGTAAAATTTGCGCATCTTGCCCGATAGGTAGGCGAGCAAGCGGTGCCCATTTTCCAACTCAACCATGAATTGTGTATTTGGCAGCGCCTCGACGACCGTTCCTTCTACTTCAATCTTCTCTTCTTTCTTTGCCATGTGCCTCCTGCTATTCGATTCTCGACCATTTCACAAAAATACAGCTTTCCCAATCTCAGTGGAAGCCAATAAGCTATGCATCAATTTGCAGAATCTGTGCAAGGGAGAGTCTTGTCTCGCCCAATTCTACCGGCAGGTATGTGGGCGACCCAAGGATCAGCCCTGCACAGATTCCACTTGCAAGACACAAGTATTCAGTTGCGACGCAGGCGACGCCGCGACCGGCGAATAGCCTTTTTCTTCTCGATGCGACGCAGTTCGCTCTTGGAGATATGCCAGCGCTTGCGACGCACCGTGCTCAAAATGCCGGCGTTGGTCACGCGCTTGCGAAAGCGGCGCAGCAACTGCTCTTGACTTTCGCCTGGTTTGAGTTTGACAGAAGCCATTCTGTTCTCACCACCTTCACAATACTAGGGTCGGCCTGGAGTGTACACGACAATGCAGGCCTTATACAGGCTGATTCTCGGCATCCGCCTGCGCCTGCGCGTCTGCGGATTCTTCTTGAGTCTGCTCGGCTTCGGCTTGTTCTTGAGTCTGCTCGGCTTCGGCTTGTTCTTGAACCTGCTCGGCTTCGGCTTGTTCTTGGGCTTGCGCGGCTTCGGCTTCTTGCTGGGCAGCGGCGACCAATTCCAGCTGACGTTCTTCCCATTGGGCTTTCTCGGTCTCCGTCACCTCGGTCAGGCTCAAGCCCAGACGTTGTCGCTCGGATTCGATGCTGATGATGCGCATAAGCAGCTTCTGCCCTTCATAGAGGTGTCGCTGCGGGTTGTCATCGGGATTGCTGGACATTTGACTGACATGCAGCAGCGCTTCAATGCCTGGGTCGAGGCTGATGAATGCGCCGAAAGACTCCAGGCGGCTGATGACGCCTTCGACCAACTTGCCAATATGATACATGTCGTCGACCAGGGTCCAGGGGTTCGGCTGCAAACGTTTCAGGCTCAAGCCGATGCGCTTGCCTTGCGAGTCCAGGTTTAGCACGAAGACATCGATCTTGTCGCCCACCGCCAGGACCTGGCTGGGGTGCCGCACACGGTGCCAAGCCAGTTCGGAGATATGGATCAAGCCGTCTGCGCCGCCCAGATCGACAAATGCGCCAAAGTCGCACAAGCCGCTGACCACGCCGCTGCGGGATGTGCCTTCTTGCAGCTCGCTCAGCAGCTTCTCTTTGCGGGCGACACGATTCTCGCGCTCGGCTTCCAGCTGGCTGAAGACCAGACGCCGGCGTTTGCGGTTGACTTCAATGACTTTGACTGTAATTTCATTGCCGATGAGATTCTGCAAATGCGTGATGCGATCGTCTTCTTTCAATCCGCGAGGCAGGTCAATCACATGGCTGGCGGGCACAAAACCGCGCAGATGCCCAAAGCTGACGATGATGCCACCTTTGTTAGAATCGGTTATTTCGCCGCTGTAGAGGCTTTCGGCGTTCATCATTTCTTCTGCGCGCAGCCAGTCTTCGTTTTGACGGGCTTGGGCTGCGGACAAAATGAGATTGCCTTCGTTGTCATTGAGATTGACAACAGCCACAGCAATCTGCGCATTGACTTCGAAGTCGCGCGTGCTCATGCCCATGCGCTCAATATCGCTGCGTGTGACGATGCCATCTTGCTTCCAGCCGATATCCACGATCAAGCCCTGGCTGTCGATGCCCATCACTGTGCCGCTGACGATATCGCCGCGTTCGATGCTGCTTGTCGCCAGCGATTCTTCTAGCAAAGCTGCGAAGTCCAGCTCTTCCACCACTGTGTCTACTGCGATTTGTGCCTGCATAACCAACTACTCTCCCTGAACGATTGACTTGCGGATTTGTGGCGAGGCTGGCGCGCGCACAGGCAAAATAAAACCTGGCTACAGCCACGCTGCATGACCAGGCTCGGGTACATCAGCTCGTCTGTGTCTGCGAAGCGAACAACACTACAAGACAGATCTAATCTCGCCAACAATCGGCGGCATTGTACAGACGCGGAAGCCCAGTGTCAACCTCGGTTGGCGGGCAATTCGCTTTGCGGCAGCGCTAGGCCAAGCCGACGTCTTCTACGTCTTGGTTGGGCGATTCTGGCTGGTCGGCCTCTGTGCCCCAGCGCTGCGTAAAGCCGACACGGCGCTTCTCTGGCTCCAGATGGCTGATGCGCAAAGACATGTGGTCGCCCTTTTGCACATAAGAATAGGGTTCTTTCAGCGCGCCATCGCCCATCTCGCTGAGGTGGAGCAAGCCTTCCAAGCCATCTTCCAGCGCGACAAATGCGCCGAAGTCGACCACATTGGTGACATAGCCTTCCACCAGCTGGCCCTCGTGATAGCGGAATTGCGCATCGTCCCAGGGGTCGCTGAGCAGACGTTTGCGGCTGAGCGCGATTCGATTGGTCTGGCGGTCGAGGTTGAGCACGAAGACTTCGATTTCTTGGCCGATCTGCAAGATATCACGCGGATGATCGACACGGTGCCAGGCCAGCTCGCTGACATGGATCAAGCCGTCTGCGCCGCCGATATTGACAAATGCGCCGAAGTCGCGGATGCCAGTCACCACGCCTTTCACGACATCGCCCACGTTAAGCTCGGCCAACAGCTGGGCTTTGCGCCTTGCTCGCCATTCGCGCTGCGCTTCTCGTTCGCTGAAGATCAACCGGCGGCGGTCTTGATCGACTTCAATGATCTTGACACTCAGTGTATTGCCGATAAGTTCGCTCATCGCCTCGCGGCGGTCGGCTGACAAACGAACGGAGACCAGGTGTGAGCCAGGGATGAAGCCTTCCAGCCGATTCCAGCGGACGAGCGCGCCACCTTTGTTATAGCCGCTGACTTTGACATCAACCGCATCCTGCGATTTGAGCAGCTCGCGCGCTTTTTCCCAGTCGTACCGTTGCAATCCCATGTTGATCGAGACGATGAGATTGTCATTTTGGTCGCGCGGATTGACAACATACACAGGCACGTTTGCGCCCGACTCGAGGCTGGCTCGGAAGTCGTCATCCATGCGCTCCAGGTCTTGCGAGGGCACGATGCCATCTTGCTTTGCGCCCAGGTCGACGATGATTTCGCGTTCATCAATTTGCAAAATGGTCGCTTCGCGGATTTCGCCGCGCCGCGGTGGTGTAAAGGCGAAATCAAAAGACGAGGCAAACATCTCCTCGAAGCTCTCTTCTTCTCCGCCGATTGCCGTATATTCGCTCATGGGTTTGGGCAAGCCTCCTGCTGTGCAGGTCATTGACGTGTCGCAGCTATTCTGCGCATTGGCGTTTCATCAGCTGGGTCGCGCATGAATCCAGTCTTCAATCGTTGCTCTGCTTCTACTCTAACATGAACAAGCGAGATTGCGCACAAAATGACCGTGCCACAACTCGCGCCGATCGGCAACAGCAATCAGTATAACGCAAATTGTCGCGCAAGACACAAGATCGGCAGCGATTTCAATTCTGAGGCGGCTGGCCGGCATAATCGCGCCCCAGCAAGCCGCGGTCGATCTCCCAGGGATAAACGACATAGACATCGGTCACATCGCCATACAAGTCGGGCTTTGTATCGGAAAACAGGCTGCGATATGGATGATAGTGCAGCACGCAGCTGACGGGCGTACCGCCGGCCGCGTTGACCCGGTCGCGCACGGCAATGCTGGTGCGGCCGCTGCCCCAGACATCATCGACCACCAGGGTGCGGCGTCCGCGCAGCAAATCTGGATCGGGGAATTGCAAGAAGCTGGGCCATGCCATCATGCTGGCGCGCGCGGCAGCCACAAAGTCCACCGATGCCGTAAGCAGATGCTGGATGCTCAGCGCCTCTGCCAACAGGCCGCCCGGGATAACCCCGCCACGCGTAATCATGACCATAGCGCCAAAGGGACCCAGCAGCTGGATGCGCGGTATCAGCCCATCTATCAACTCATCGACCTCTGCCCAGCTGATCAAACGCGGCGGTCCGGAATCATCCGGGCGCATCAGCATACTGTCTCCCTTTCTCTGCAACGGCGAATAAACCAGCGCTTCCACAATTATAGTGAGATTCGTGACGCTTGCCCAAGTTTGGGTTCTTCGCAGAGGATGGCGATTGGTTTGCCACGGCAGCGCGTCATGACCAGCACACAAGCATCGCCCTCGCCGCCCAGCCGCAAGCGGGCGATCAACTCGTCGGGACGCATGGCAAAGCCGCGTTTCTTGACTGTGACGCGCCCGATGCCTCGCGCCAGCAAATGACGCCGCAGCCGCTTCAGCTGAAAAGGCAGCCACTCGCGGATTTTCCAGCAACGCGCCCAGGGCGTCGATACAGGCTGGTCGAGTGTCAAGAAGGCTATGCTTTCGTCCAGCATAGACGCATCAAGCCGCCGCCCCAGGGTCTGCACCAACCCAGCGCGCAGCACAGCCGGGTCGGGCTCGAGCAACCAGGTTCGCGGGTGTGTGACAGCCAGGCCAGCCTCGCCATCATCCTGCAGGTGCAGCGCTTCTGTCGCTCGCAGCAAGGTGGCGAAGGGCTGGGCGGAATCACGATGCAGCCACAGCAGCGCCTCGCTCAGCCGCCCCTGCACCGAAATGAATTCCAGGGCACCGCCATAGGCTGCGACCTGGCGCAGGTTGAGGCCCGGCGATAACTTGATGCCAACTTCGCGCGCGCGCCATTTTCGCGCCAGTGACAGCGGCGGTTGATATGCCTCCACATGCTGGATGCGCCTGCCTCTGTCATCTCGGCGGGCGGGGTCAAAGAAGATCGCGTCATACCCACCGGGTATGCCAGCGCGGATATCGCACACCGTGAATTGTGTTGGCAGTTGCAGCGCAAAGCCGTTGTGGCGAGCGATGGCGATGTGGACGGGGTCGATGTCCAAACCATGGACTTCGCGATTCGCCGCGGCGAAAGCAAGACTGTCTGCGCCGATGCCACAGCACAAATCCAACAATCGGCTCGATTCAAACTGGCGCGCGCGATATTGGCGCACGAGAAGACCGCTGGCTTGCTGCAAGCCGGCATCGGTGAAAAGCATACGCCGCCCCTGCACAGGAAACTTGGCGGTGGCTGTCTTGCGCAGTTGCAGGGTAGTCAATATCGCCGCTGCTTCGGGAGCCGTCAGCATTCGCCGCAACTGGCTGAGCAAAGGCAACAGCTTGGCAGCGGACAGATCGGCATTTGCCAACGAGACCAATTGCTTTTGGGCGCGCTCGGTCTGCAAGAAGGCGATGTCGTCCAGGCTCAGCGGCATCTGGGCAGGCTACTCGTCAGGCGCTTCGGCAGATGCGGGGTCGATGTCGATGTAAACGATGCTTTCGCCGCGCAGCGACACCAGAGTCGGGTTTATGCGCAGCCCAAACGACCAGGTTTGCGCGGTTTCGCGGTTGAACTTGCCGACCTTGTTCACATCGCGGACGAGCCCGGCGAGCACAGCCGGCTGCATGAAGCCGACCGCTTTGGGCAAGCTGCTGAATGCGAGCAAAACCGGCTGTGGGGGCGCTGCGATGGCGGCGGCGCGCCAGCTGATTGTATCGTTTGGGCTGCGCGCCCAGGCCGGCTTATTGGGCTGTTGCTGGATCAACAGATGCAGGTAGCGCCCGCGGAAGCGCGCCATGTCCAGCGAGTCGGCGTCCCTGCGAGCGACGCTTTGGATGCGCCTGTGTGGTTCGTCTGCGCTGTGCGGTTTTTCGCCGCGCATCAACACACCCAGATCGTCAAGCGCCGGCTCGATCAAGATGCGCACAAACCCGCGCTCGCCCAATAACTCACCAAGCTGCCGGCTGACCCTGCCCCGCGGCTGCACAGCAATGAAACGTCCGCCGCCGCGCAGCAACTTGAGCGCTTCGTCCAACAAGTCGCTCGTCAGCGGCACATCGCAGGCGACGATGGCATCGAGGCTGTTGGGCTGGCAGGCTTGCCTGGGCAGAGGCTGCAAATCGGCGCGCGCCTCGCCCAAGATGGCGGCCGAGCCACCATCCAGATCCAGCAGTCGCAAGGTGGCCGAACTGGGCGGCAGCTGTTTTGCCATCGCCAAGACGAAGTGTCGCCGCAGCTGCAGCGCCGTCATCAGCTATTGCTCGCCGCCACCTTCATCAACTGCAGAAACTCTTCCCATTCTTCGCGGAAGAAATGCAGGGTAACCGCGCCCAGCTCGACATGATAAGTCAGCTCGTCATCAGCCTGGCGCACTTCCCAGACCAGATAATTGTCGGTTTCGGCGAGCGCGTTATTGTCACTGCTATTCGTGTTGGTCATCGCGAATGGCAACTATCTTCTGCTCGATGCGTCTGTAACACGCTGCGCTCGTCAACTGCGGTTGCGGTCGCCACCACTGCGATTGCTATCGCGGCGCGGACCACGGCGGTCGCCACCCCGGTTGCCATCGCGGCGCGGTCCACGGCGGTCGCCACCACCCCCGCGGCGTCCACCCCCGCGCGAACCAGCGGCATCGCGGCGTTGGGCTTCTTCGACATCCCAGCCTTCCAGAACTGCCTGGCGGCTGAGGCGCACTCGGCCCGTGCCATCGATATTGATGACCATGACCATGATTTCGTCGCCCACGCTGACTTCGTCTTCGACGCTTTTGACATGGTAATCCGCCAGCTGCGAGACATGCACCATGCCTTCCGAGCCGGGCAGAAATTCTACGAAAGCGCCGTAATTCTCGGTGCGCATCACCTTGCCGGTGTAGATATGACCCAGCTCGGGCTCTTGGACCATGGCTTTGATTTTCTCGATCGCGCGGTCGACTTCGGCGCCAGAATCGCCGGCCACATAGATCAAGCCGTCTTCTTGAATATCGACCTTGACCTGATGCTCGTCTTGTAGCGCGCGCACATTCTTGCCGCCGGGACCAATGACTGCGCCGATCTTGTCGACAGCGATTTTGAAGCTCTCCATGCGCGGGGCAAAGTCGCTAAGCTTGGCGCGCCTCTGTGGCATGGCCGCCTGGATGACAGCGAGGATTTCCAGGCGAGCGTCTTTGGCTTGCGCCAGCGCTTGCCCCATGATGTCGCGCGTTACGCCGGCGATCTTGATGTCCATTTGCAGCGCTGTGATGCCAGCCGCCGTGCCCGCGACCTTGAAGTCCATATCGCCAAGATGATCTTCCATACCCTGGATATCGGTCAATACAGCCAGCTTGTCGCCTTCTTTGATCAAGCCCATGGCGATGCCACCAACCGGATTTTTGATGGGCACGCCAGCATCCAGCAGCGCCAGTGTGCTCCCGCAGACGCTGGCCATGGAGGTACTGCCGTTCGAGCTCATCACCTCGCTGACGAGGCGCAGGACATAGGGGAACTCCTCGGCTGGCGGTATCATGGCCAGCAAGGCTTTCTCCGCCAGCGCGCCATGTCCGATCTCGCGGCGGCGCGGACCACGCATCGGGTAGGTTTCGCCGGTGCTGTAGGGCGGGAAGTTATAATGGTGCATATACCGTTTGTCGTCTTCGGGGCTTAAGCCATCGAGGAATTGCGAATCGCGCGGGGTGCCCAACGTGGCGATGGTCAAGACCTGGGTTTCGCCGCGCATGAACAGGCCCGAGCCGTGAACTCGTGGCACGAGCCCGACTTCGGCAGCCAGCGCCCGGATGCTGGCATGATCGCGGCCATCGGGGCGGATGCCTTCATTGACGATGCGCCCACGCACGACTTTTTTCATCACCGAGTCATACGCGCGTTCGACATGCTTCAGGTTGATAGAGCTGTCGCCGGCTGCCTGGCGAGCGCTATAGTCCTCCAACAGCCCAGCCTGGATATCCCGCAGGGGTTGGCGGCGGGCGGCGCGGTCGCTGTGCGCAGACATAATTTCGCGTATGGGCGCTTCGACCCTGGCGGAAACCTCGGCTTGCAGCGCTTCGCTGATGTCGTCTACAGAAGGCGCCTGTTTGTCTTTGCCGATCTCACCACGGATGCGCTGTTGCAGGGCGATGATGTCTTGCACCGAGTCGTGCGCCAGGAACAGCGCTTCCAGCATGGTCGCTTCGTCGACCTGGTCGGCGTTGCATTCCACCATGTTGATGGCTTCGGCTGTGCCAGAGACGCGCAAGTCGAGTGTGCTGTCAGCCATTTCGCTGTAAGTCGGGTTGACAAGCAATTCGCCATCGACCAGACCGACGCGCGCGCCAGCAACCGGACCATTCCAGGGGATATCGGAGATCATCAGCGCGGTGCTGGCGGCGATGATGCCCAGCATATCGACATGATGCTCTTTGTCGTGAGAAAGCGACATCAGAATGACTTGCACATCGTTGCGCATATTTTTGGGGAATAGTGGACGCAGTGTGCGGTCGATGACGCGCGAGGTGAGGATTGCGCCTTCGGACGGTCGGCCTTCGCGGCGGAAGAAACCGCCCGGCACCCGTCCACCAGCATACATCTTTTCTTCGTAATCGACGCTGAGCGGGAAGAAATCCAGCCCCGAGCGCGGCGAGCCCATGGTCGTCGAACAAAATAGCATGGTATCGCCCATGCGCACAGTCACTGCGCCGCCGGCCTGCTGGGCAAGACGTCCAGTCTCGATGATGACTTCTTTGCCGCCCACATGGCAGCGGTATTCGCGTATATCCAGTGTCATACAGTTCTCCATTGATTGAAGGCGCGCGCGCTGCTAGTGCGCAGGCACCGGGCGTCCACAGCTGTAGACGCATTGGCTTTGGGTTGATGAATTGCCTTTCGGCGTTGTCGTAATGCGGTTGTGCAGGGCAAGCTGGTTCATCAGCGGCGCAAGCCAAGCCGCGCCAGCAGCTCCCGATAGACTTCTGGCTGTTTGCGCGCGATGTACTTCAGGTGGCGGCGACGCTGTCCGACCAGCTTCAGCAAGCCGCGCCGCGAATGTTCATCGTGGCTGTGCACCTTCAGATGCTCTGTCAATTGCAAGATTCGATGGGTGAGCAGCGCGATCTGCACCTCGGGCGAGCCGGTGTCGCCGGCTTCGCGAGCATAGTCTTTGATAATCTGCGTCTTTGTTGCTTTATCCAATGGCATGCTTTCCGTCCCTTCGCTAGCCACCAGACAGGCAGGAGCGGTTGCCTGTCGGTCATAGATAAACGGGGCGATTATAGCAGCGTGCCCAGCGGGTGGCAAGTGTCAGCTAGCTGGTGGCTTCTTGGATTTCGTCAACATCGTCATTGGCGACCAGCTTCACCGTATGATGCGTGCGGAACAAGCTGAAATGGTCGGTTCTGCCCGGCAGCGGGTTTAGCACATTCTCGCTGCGCATGATGGACAGCCACAGCCCGACATCCCAAGCGCTATTGAGCTGCAGCGCAACTGCCTCGTGCGTGATTCCGTCGTTGTTTCGATACATTGCCAGCAGCACACGCACAAATTCGTCGCGCTCGGCCAGCAGCGCCGCCACAAACGGGTTGGCCTCGTTCAGCTCGATGCCTTTGGTGTTGTAGTCGCTGCGCGGGTTGGCATATTCGTTGACGCTGACCATTTCGTTGACCAGCAAGTATTCCACCGCATTTTGGAATGCCATACCGCCATCATGTTCGCGCAGCCGTTTGTGCAGGCTGCCCAGTGGACACCAGGCGAAGTTGCGAAAGCTGGTAAATTGCTGGACGCTGATGACTATGCGGGCGACCATGCGCGCGACATCGCTGTCGTTCTCGTACATCTGGTGCGGCGGCACGCCTTTCCACCTCTGCGCGCTGATATCGATATTAACCGGCTCGGCTTCTGGCTGAGACATGGGCAGTGGTTCGCGCGTTTCTGGCAGGCAGATGACGGGCACGAGGTCGTCCGGGTTGTGGCGATGGGGCACGAGCTCGCGCTGCAAGACGCGTTCGCGCACCAGGCAGTCGATCCAGTGCGAGCGCCATTGGTCGCTGTCGTTCATGCCCGGGCGGTCGAGGTCGCGCTCCATGGCGATGCCCTTGAGCAAGAAGCCGTAGTTGACATATTCCCAGTTGCGCGTGGCGAGTGTATTGGCGACGCGGCGGACCAGACGATTGACGATCAGCAGGGTCTTGTCGACGACAGGATGCTGAAAGTTCAAGCCAATGGCACCCGGCGCAGCTTGCTCGGCCAATATGCCCAGAGACGAGGCTTGCGAAACCAGGTCTTGCCCGCGCTCACGCGAAATGACATCGCCGACATCGTTGAGTTGCGCAATGAGATCGTCGACCGTGATGGTCATTTGTGGGTTAGCGGCGCTCAGGCGAAAGTACTGGATGATGACGCTGGACCACTGCGAAGGGATGAAGCTTTCGGTGTCGTGCTCGGTCTCGACAACGCTGAGCGACTGATGGGTGCGCATATCGGTGAAGTCATCAATATAGTCCAGCCGCAGCGAGGGATGCTCTTGCAACAAGCGGCCCGTGCTGCCGCGCACGCCCCAAACGACCACGGTCTTGCGCTTTTGCAGCAGGGTGTTGATGACATCATTAAAGTCGCGGTCGCCCGTCGCCAATATGATGACATCGCCCGACTCGGGATAATCGGCATCGGCCAAGACATCGCGGGCGATGCGGATATCGGCGCTTTGCTTGCCAGGCAGATGAAAAACGGGGTCGATATTCGACTTCATCAGACGCGACGGAGCATCATCCGCCACTTCGCGGCCACCACTATCGACCAGCGGCGGCAAGGCCCCTCGTTGACCCCAGGGCGCATAAGCCGCTGTCTTGACCAACTGGCCGTGCGCCTGGGCTTGGGAAACCATGCGGTCGATTAGATGATCCAGGTTGACAACATAGCCCTGCTCGTTGAGGCTGATAGAGATATTTTCAAAGTCGATGTAAACCGCGACATTCTTGATCTTCTGGATGCCAACCAGCGAGTCGAGACGTTGAACGACAATGCGGTCATGCAACGAACCGAAATCCAGCGCAGCCTCGTCGCTTCCCCAGAGCCGAATGCGCGAATTGGCGGAGAAGTTGATCTGTGGCAGCAGCCCCAGCAGATCGTTGCGCCTGGTCGCCATGATGAGCCAACTCAACGGCGTATGTTCGGGCGGGAAGAACTCCGCTTGCAGACATTGGTTGGCGCGCGCCGGCTCTGTGATGTCAAAAGTTTCGTAGCCGGCATTCTGAAAGATGGCGACTGTTTCTTTGGGCAGTCTGGCGTTTTCTGCGCTCCAACTGGCAAAAGCGATCGCCCGCAAAAGGGTCGATTCGATCAAGCCGGCCACCATGATGGCGTTGGCGCGGATCGCGACCGCCAATTCCTGCAAGTCGACTTTGCTATCGGCAGCGTAGTCAAGCAGATCATCTACATCTACGAGCAAGTAAGCTTTCATCTTCTTTTTCCAATAATCACGAACCCGCTATGCCCAAATGAATCAACAGCATCAACCCCGCTGTGTTCATGTGGCGGCGCGAGAATTCAGTTTACGATATGTTCTGCGCTGGAAAATCATCTCATCGTAACAATAAATCTGGGTTGCTTCTCCCCCCATATTTCAACAGCCAGTTTACAGCAAAAAACCGATTGTGTCAAAATTCACAATAGCGAAAGCCTTAGAACATCGTTAGCATTTCGCGTCGTCAACGAGATCAATACGCTTTGGCGAACAAAGCCACCCTGTCGGCGCTATCACCAGATAGGATGCAGCTGCCCGCGCGCTCTGGCTGGTCGAATGGAAAGCAGCGGATGGTCGCGCCAGTCTCGTCTTTGACCCGTTGTTCATCGGCATCGCTGCCCGCCCAGGCTGCCCTCGCCCACTCGCCCGCTTCGATAACTTCGCGAAGCTGCGCATAATCGTCGACATCGACAATATGCGCATCGCAAAAGGCGCGAGCATCATCCAGCAGACTGCGCTGAATATCGGCGAGCAGGTCGCGTACGACATTTGTTATACCCGCCTGGGGGACAAATTGCTTACCTGCCCGGCCAGGAATATCGCGCCGCGCAAGCACCGCATTGTCGTTTTCTACATCTTTGGGACCGATCTCCATGCGCACCGGCACACCGCGCATCTCCCAGTCATTGAACTTGAAGCCGGGCGATTGGCCCTCGCGCCGATCGACATGGACACGAATGCAAGCCGCCACCAGCTCTGCGCGCAGACGTTCGACCGCATCCATGACAACGTTGCGTTGGGCGTCGCGGCGGATGATCGGCACAATCACCACTTGATAGGGTGCCAGCTTGGGTGGCAAGCGCAAGCCTTTGTCATCGCCATGAGTCATGACGACAGCGCCCACCATGCGTGTGCTCAGCCCCCAGCTGGTCGTCCAGCAATACTCTTGCACATTATTCTCGGACAGGTAGTGGATGTCGAAAGCTTTGGCGAAGTTCTGCCCCAAATTGTGGCTGGTGCCCGATTGCAGCGCTCGCTTATCGCGCATCATGGCTTCGATTGTGTAGGTGCGCAAGGCGCCCGCAAAGCGCTCCATGCGGCTCTTTTCGCCTTTGATCACCGGTATCGCCGCGTCTTCCACGGCGAATTCGGCATAGATATCCAGCATCTGGCGCGTTTCGGCTTCGGCTTCGGCATGGGTGGCATGGGCGGTGTGCCCTTCTTGCCACAAGAACTCGGCAGTGCGCAAGAAAGGCCGCGTGCGCAGCTCCCAGCGGACAACATTTGCCCACTGGTTGATCAGCAGCGGCAGGTCGCGGTATGACTGAATCCAGTCGCTGAACGCCTCGCCGATGACTGTCTCCGATGTTGGGCGCACGACCAGCGGCTCTTCCAGTTTTTTGCCGCCAGCGTGGGTGACGACCGCCAGCTCGGGGCTGAAGCCTTCGACATGTTCCGCCTCGCGCTTGATATAACTTTCTGGGATAAAGAGCGGAAAATATGCATTCTGATGGCCAGTGGCTTTGAACCGTCTGTCCAGCCCGGCTTTGATGCCTTCCCAGATTTCGTAGCCATAGGGCTTGATGATGACACAGCCGCGCACTGGCGACGGAGCAGCCAGATCGGCGCGATACACGATCTCGTTGTACCAGCGCGAAAAGTCTTCGCTCTGCGCGGTTACAGCTTGTTCAGCCATGCGGCGTCCTTCCCAAGTTGCGGCGCTGCCAACTGCAGGCCAGGGGCATTATACAGGCTGCTGATGGAATTCACAGACCCGAAGGCGCGTCATCTCCAGCGGGCGCTGCCCAGTCGCGCGATCGATTCTTCTGCAGTTTGCGCATCACCGCCTCGCCCAGATCGATGCCGCTGAGGCTCGCCAACTGCAAGAGGTAGAGCATGACATCAGCCAGTTCTTCAGCCAAAGCTTCGGGCTGCTGTGCCGCTTCGCTCCATTGAAAATGTTCCAGCACTTCGCTTGCTTCCAGCGCCAGCGAGATGGCCAGGCTGCGCGGAGTCTGCTGCTTGGGAGAATCGGCAGCGAGCCAGCCTTTGCTTTTGACAAAGGCATGCATCTCGCGGGTGAGCGTATCCAGGTCCATATCGGCTTTAGTAGGCGTTGCGGTTGGAGCGCGTGATGGTCTGCCAGATGGTGCGGATGATGATGACGATATCCAGCCACAGCGACCAGTTTTCGACATAGTGGCGGTCAAATTCGGTGCGCAGCGCGATGGAAGTATCCCCGCGCAGGCCATTGACCTGCGCCCAGCCAGTCATGCCGGCTTTCTCGCGGTGGCGCATCATATAATCGGGTATCTGACGCCCAAACTCTTGCACATACATTGGTCGTTCTGGGCGTGGACCGACCAGGCTCATCTGGCCGAGCAGGACATTGATCAGTTGCGGGATTTCGTCCCAGTTGTTGCCGCGCATGTAACGCCCCAGGCGGGTGACCCGTTCATCATTTTCGACCGTCCAGGTGCGGCCCGTGTTTTCGGCATCGGCGCGCATAGAGCGGAATTTGATCATCGGGAAGGGGCGGCCATCCAAGCCCATGCGCACTTGCGAATAAAAGACCGACCCGCGTGACTCCATGCGGATCAGCAGCGCTGTCAGCAGCATCAACGGCGACAGAATAATCAAACCCAGGCCAGCGCCAAACAGATCCATGGCTCGCTTGAGACTCAGCTTCCAGCCGCGCAGCGCGATATCTCGCACGGTCAGCAGCGCCATGCCGCCCAGGTCATCGACATTCAAGTCGCCCACGACATAAGAAAACATGTCAGGGAAGACTTTGATATCGACTTTGCCTCGCTGGCACAGTTCAATCAAGTCCAGCACTTCGCCCCGTCGGTAGTCTGTCAGCGCGACAATCACCTGCTCGACTCCCAGGTCATCTATCAGGCGGGGAATATCGCCATATACGCCGATGAAGGGATAACCCAGCATTTCTCCTTGTTTTGGCTCGGCCGTGACGATGCCTACGATGGCATAACCGAGCTCGGGGTTGTTGCGGATGTGGTTCGTGATGTCATGGGCGAAGTGTCCATCGCCGACGATCAGCAGGTTGTCGCGTACCACGCCCCGCCGCCGCAGCAGAGTCCACAGCCGGCGATGCACCTCGCGCCCCAGGACTGTGAAGATGACGCTGAAGAACCAGACATAAAACAGCAGGCTGCGTGGATAGGCTGTTTCCAGCGCTGTATTTTGCAGCAGAAATTCTTGCATGCCACTGGCCAACAGGGTGCCCAGCGTGACTGTACCGACGACACTGCGCAGTTGGTCGATGCGGCTAAAAGCGCGCTTGAGATGATACAGCTGCGAGAAATAAAACATGGCCAGCACAGTCGCGGTATGCAGAATGATGGTGGGCAGGTATTGCAAAGGCGCGGGCTGTTCGCGTGGGCGGGCAAAGAATGGCAAAGATTCGCGGGCTTCATAGCCAGCCAGAAATGCCAGCACCAGCATGATGGCGTCTACCAACAGCAGCGTAGCCGTCGAAAGTGTCTTGAGGTGGTCGTTGCTGAGGCTGAGCGAGCGCGGGCGTATGGTGTTTACGTCGGTCGGCGGATTTCCTGCCATAAGCTCGGACCTCCTTTGTACAACAGCGCAGTCAATATCAGCAAGTGGACAGGCAGCCAGGTGCCGCGACGAAAGTGCTTGCGATAAAATATCAACATCGCCCGCCAAAACTCAAATTGCGCGCGCGGGCTCTGGCGGCTGGCAGCCCGTTTGACATGCTTGACTGTTACCCCTGCATGATACCAGATTTTGTAACCCGCCGCTTTGACCCGATACGCCCAGTCCAGGTCTTCGCCATACATGAAGAAGGTCTCGTCCAGCAAGCCGACGCGCTCGATGGCTTCGCGGCGCACTTGCATAAATGCGCCCACCACCGAATCGACTTCTATATCCTGATTTTCATCGGCGAAGGTCATGTTATACAATCCGAAGCGGCGGCTGCGCGGGAAGAGCCTGGCCAAGCCAGCATAGTGATAAAAGCTGACCAAAGGCGTTGGAAAACTGCGCCGGCAAGCTCGGTCCAGGCTGCCATCGGGCAAGATCAGCTTTGGACCCGCAGCGCCGATATCCAGCCGCGAATCCATGAAAGCCAGCATGCTTGCCAGCGCGGTGGGCGGCAATTCGGTATCGGGGTTCAGCAACAGAGCATAACGTGGCGCGTCGGCAGAAACATCGCCTAGTTTATGGAATCCCATATGGCGCAAGCCAATATTGTTGCCACGCGGATAACCCAGATTGTCGGTTTGGGCGATCAAATCGACCTGTGGGAAGCAGTCGGCAACCATGCCCGCGCTGCCATCGCTGGAGGCGTTGTCGACCACCACCACGCGCATGCTGACATTGCCCTGGCTGGCGAAGACTGTTTCCAGGCAGCGCCGCAGCAAGTCGCAGGTATTCCAGTTGACGATGACGATGCCAATATCGTGCACGAGCGCCTCTCGCAGGGGGATTAACCAGCGCCCATTCTAGCACAGGCTTTGCATGGCATTTTTCACAACCAGCGCCTGGCTCATCTGGCATTCACTACAGCCAGCTTAGTCGAAAGCCTCACAACTGGCGGGATTCAAGCAATAGAGGATCAACCTGGGGTGGTGCCAATACGAGGCGGTGTTCATCATGGCTTCTGAACCCAACCAATGCGCACGGTCGATCTCGGCGACGCGCGTATAAGCCGCATCATGCGCAGCCAAAATCTCATGCTGATGCTGGATGACCGCCGGCGGCACGATGTCCACCGAACGCAGAATGTCGAATGCCAGCGCGTCCGAATAGACCAGGTAATCATACTCAGCGCCGCTGGGCAACGTGGGCGCATAGACGACAAACTGCTGCGTATGCGGATAAATTGCCTCGTCCAAGGGCAGGTTGTAGGGTCCATTCAGGAAGAATCTTGCGCCCGGTTGGATATGTTCATGCACAAATTCCATTAGGATAGAACGGGTATCGGGCAAGCTGAACACTTTGATGACTTGCAGCGACAAAGTCAGCGGCTGGATGATCAGCAGCAGCAAGACAGCCGGCATGCTAATGCGCTGGGGCAGCGGCAGGCGCTCGACCAACCAGCCTGCGCCGATGCCAGCCAGCGTCGCCACGAAAGGCATCATCAACATGCCGAGGTTGTCGCTGTGCCCGGGACGGATGGTGCGCAAGGCGACCGCCGCATACAGAACGACCAGTCCAGCTATCAGCGCAACGCCCCAACGCGACGATCCACGCGAGAACGCCCGCCCTGCGCCAGCGCCACGCCAGCAGGCGACCAGTGACAAGGCAGCGAAAGCCAGCGCCGGGATGCCCAGTCCCAATACAGCTGTATACAGAACAATATATGCCAGCCCAGTCATGTGATCGACCAGAAAATGGTCGGCGACATTGGCACCCGTGGTCGTGAATTGACCGACGATATAACTGAAGTCTTGCCAAAAGTGCCCGAAGTCGCGCAAGATGTAAGGGCTGCCTGCGAAGAACACCAGCGGCATCAGCAGCCAGGCGGCAAAAACCCTGCGCCAAAATGCCTCGGCGCGATGTCGGTAGGCCAAGATTGATCCGATCGCGACAACCAAAGGTGCGATTGCAACCGCGTTGTAGCGCGTCGTCGCCGCCAGGCCAGTGGCGATGCCGGCCAGCAAGATCATCCGAAAACGAGCGCGCGCAGCCTGGGCATGCAACGAAGCCAGCGCCGCCCAGGCCGCCAGCATCATCCAGCCCGTCGCCAATGTGCCCGGCTTGATGTAATGCGCGTGCTGCACCAGCGTGAAACACACCGCCACCAGCAGGCCGCTGCACAACGCTGCATAACGCCCAGCCAGCATGCGCCCAATCGCATAGGCACAGGCTACCTGCAGCATGCCGCCAGCCAGCGAATACAGGCGCGAAAGGACATACAGCCGGTGCTCGGCATAATTGCGCAGCGACCGCCCAGCCCGCGGCTCCAACATATAGCCATCCAGCGAGCCCGTCAGCGTAAACAGGACCAGATTGCTGTTCATGACCAGAGACGGATATTCAAAGAAATCCGGATTGAGTCGCTTACGCAGCGCCATGTTGACCGGCGTCGCGACATTGATGTATTCATCCGGCTGGATGGGCAGCTGCTCGTGCACCATGCCATAGGGCGCGTAGGACGGGAAGTAGGCAGGATTCACGCCGCCATAGCTGATGCCAATGATGCGCAGAGCCGCGGCAAACAGCAGCAGCATGGTTACCGCCAGCCAGTCAATCTGTCGCATAGCTGCGCTTGTCTGCTGTGGGCAAGCTGGCTAGTGGCGCGCCGGTCAAGGCCGAACGCAGCGCCTCGCGATCGTCCCAAGGGAACTCGGTCGTGCCAAAACACATGCTCTGCTCGTGCCCTTTGCCACAGACGATAACCAGGTCGCCCGCCCGCGCCAACCTGCAGGCTTGGTATATGGCCCAGCCGCGATCGGGTATGCGCCAGAATGTCTCGCCCTCGATGCCGCCATGCGCGCGACAGCCTTGCGCCATCGTCTCCAGAATATCCGCCAGCGACTCCGTGCGGGGGTCTTCGGCAGTGAAGATGGACAAATCCGCCAGCTCGGCCGAGATCTTTGCCATGAGGCGGCGCTTCTGGATATCGCGCAAGCCAGCGCTGCCAAATACGGCGATGATGCGCCCGCCATCGGCCAGCATCGCCCGACTAGCAGTCAGCGCGCTCTTCAGGGCATTGGGCGTATGCGCAAAGTCGACCATGGCGATGAAATCTTGCCCCGCGGCTAGTTGTTCCATGCGCCCGGAGATCAACTCGACAGCGGCGATGCCCTGCCCTATCGCGTCCCAATCGACACCCAGGGCGCGCGCCGCAGTGATGGCAGCCAAGGCGTTGGCTATGTTGAAGTCGCCGGGCAGCTGCAACTGTAGCGTCTGCCCACAGATTTTGAAGCTGCGAAAAGCCGCCTCGTGTTGGATGTGGCTGGCGCGGTAATCGGCGGCCTTCTCGATGCCATAACGCAAGACGCGGCTGGCTGGTATCGCGGCAAAATAAGCTGCCGATTGGTCGTCGGCATTGATAATTGAAACTTTGGGCTGGCCCGGCTTGTGCCAGGAATCGGCAAGCATGTGAAACATGCTGGCTTTGGCATCGCGATAGGCTTGCCAACTGCCATGATAATCAAGATGCTCGTGCTGGACATTGGTCAGCACCGCCAAATCAATATCGACCCCATTCAGCCGTCCCTGCGCCAGGCCGTGGCTGGTCATCTCCAGGATGCAATGCGAGAGGCGAGACTCGACCATTTTCGCCAGGTAGCTTTGAATGCGCGGGGCGCCCGGGGTGGTTACATGCAAGCCAGTCGGCGCGGTCTCATCGCCGAAGTCGGCTGACAATGTGCTGATGTAGCCGGGGCGTATGCCGTCTGCGCGCTGCAGAATGCTGTGCAGCAAGTGACAAGTGGTCGTCTTGCCATCGGTGCCGGTCACGCCAATGACGACCAGTTTGCGAGACGGGTGATCGTGCCAGGCAGCTGCCAGCTTGCCGACAGCCTGCTGGGCATTGCGCACGCGAATGTAGGGAACAGGCAGCTCAGCCAGGTCCGCCTCGCCCACGATTGCCGCCGCGCCCGCAGCAATGGCCGAATCGATGAAGCGGTGGCCATCGGTGGCCAGGCCCTTGCGAGCCACAAAGACTCCGCCCGGCTGTACATCCTGGCTGTTTTCAACCACAGGCGCGCCGATGGGCCTGGTCAAGTCGCCTAGGCTGGAGACGATGTCTGCGCTGGGGATGGCAGCGAGCAGGTCGCGCAGGGATTTTGGCATGGCGCAATGGTCCAAGGTTTGACGCACCCGTATTCAAGCACGATTGCGCAGGCTTGACAAACACAAACGCGCCGGAATGCACTCCAGCGCGTCAGGTTGTTGGGTTTTTGAAACTGCGAATCGCTTGCTTAATTCAGGTTGCGACCCATCTGGCTCAGTTGCGAGCGTACACTGCCATCGACCATGCCGCCCGACCAGCGCACGATCAAGCCGCCCAGGATAGCTGGATCTACGCTGAAGCTGGCGTCGGCAGCGCCGACTTCGCTGGTGATTTGCGTTTGCTCGTCCGCTGTCAAGGGCATGGCGCTGGTGACTTCTATGCTGCCGCCCAGTCCACGCGCATCGGCAGGCAGCTCGGCGATGAAGCTGTTGACCAGCGACTGCTGCTTCGCCGCGTCGATGCTTTCGCCCAGGATGCGGCTGGCGACCGCGACCGAAATCTGCAGGACTTGCTCGCGCAGGTTGCCCAGCTCGGCATTGCGCGTGGCAACTGCTTCGGTCTGGGCATCGTATTGGATCTTGGCGGCGGTTTGACGCGCTTCCTGCTCGATGCCACTAGCGACATCTTCGCCACGGCCACGCGCTTCGTCGATGACCTTTTGCGCTTCGCTGCGCGCCTGAGCCAAGATCTTCTCGGCTTCGGCTTCGGCATTTTGGCGGGCTGCGGCTGCGGCTGCGGCATCATCCAAGCCTTTGGCGATGCGGTTGCGCCGTTCGTTCAACACATTGGTCAGCGGATCATAGATGAAGCGCGTCAGCAATACATAGAGCATGATGAAGGCGATCAGCCAAATGAGCATTGTACCGGGGTTAATTCCCAGTGCTTCCATAGGTCTCCTCCTGTTGTTCGCGCTGCGTCTAGCTAAGTACGAACAGGATAATCAGCGATACAACCAGGGCATAAATGGCGACCGCTTCGGCAAAGGCCACGCCGAGGATCATGTTGGTCTGGATAGTCGCTGTATGGTCGGGGTTGCGCCCCATCGCCATCACCGCGCCACCGACCGAAATCCCGATGCCGATGCCGCCACCAGCCGCGCCAATCATGGCCAGGCCTGCGCCAATCGCTTTACCCAAAACTATCGTTGCTTGTGGATCCATCGATGTTTCCTCCAGTTTTTTTCGCTATGCGCGATTTGCTTGACGAAGTCTAATGCTCATCGGCGTGATCATCATCATGGTGATGGCTGATCGTCGCCAAATTCATGAATATCGCGGTCAACAGGGCGAACACCAGCGCTTGGATGGCGCCGACGAAGAATTCCAGGATGAAGAAGGGCCAGGGCAGAATCGGCACCAAGAAGCTCATGACGAAGAGCAGAATCGCCCCCGCGAACATCGCGCCCAAAAGACGGAAGCTGAACGAGAGGATCTTGGCGAAGTCGCCGATCAATTCCAGCAAGCCGACCGCCACATCAATGCCGCCCAGTGGCGACTTAAAGAGCGTGGAGAAGTTGAAGAACTTGGTCAGATAGCCGATGCCCAAGGCCTTGAAACCGATGTACTGGGTCATGACCACAGAGATGATCGCTATGGTCAAGGTCATATTCAAATCGGTCGAGGCGACGCGCACCAGCGGCAAAACAACCCAGGGCACGCGTTTCGCATCTTCGCTGCTTGGGTCGGGGTGCAGTGGAATGGGTTCTTTCTTGGCATCTTTGTCGCCACTATAGCCATCCTGCCAGGGGGCGGGCGCCACGCCGGTATAACAGCCGCGGTCTGCGCGCGCTTGCTTTTCTGCCACACGCGCCGACAGCACTTCAGCATACGCCGCGGAGTCTGTGGAGTTTTCAACGACTTCTTCGCCATGGCTGTCTTCGCCGTGGTCGTCGCTGGTTTCATCGGCATGGTCATCGTCGCCATGCTCAGCGTGCGCCGCTTGATAGCGAGCGTAGGCCGCATCTTCAACCTGCGTCTGTTGAGCCGCCAGCGCAGCCGCTTGCGCCGCCACCAGCGCCGCTTCATCGGCCGCCGCTTCATCGGCCGGGCTGATCCAATCGCATTGTCCGTTGACATAGGAGATGCCCAGGAAACCCTGATAGATCTCAAAGCCGTCGGTGGTGATGACCTTGTACTCGCCGGTGTCTGCGTCAAACTTTTCCTTGACATGCGGATGGATGAAGCCGACGGTATCGACGCCTGGGATAAGCGACATCCAGTTCGAGAGCAGCACGATGAGGAAGATGGTCATGAACATGTTGAAGATCAAACGGAAATGCGCGCCGCCAGCGATGCCACCGATGAAGCCCATGAGGCCCTCATACAGCGCCTCGAACATATTGTAGAAGCCACCGGGCGGAACTTCGCTTCCGTCGCTGGGACGCCGCCGCGCAATGTACACGATGAACAGCAGCAACAAGACCCACACGATCACCGCGGCCACGAGCGTATTGGTAATGCGGATGTCCGTAAAGGGGATATCGTAGCCCGCCGGAAGATTTTCGCCAGCCAGTTGAATGAATGGAATGACCGGCGGCACTACCAGCGCGACAAATACGCCAGCCAGAAACAACAGCAAAGCGACATAGCGGCGTTTTCCGTTCCAAAAGCTATTCACTTATACCTTCCTCCTTCTGTCTAGCAGCAAGGTGCAACTGTTTGGATTTGTAACGGGTATACCAGACTATCATCCCGATACTGACAGGCACGCTCGCCACAAGCATGATAAACACAAATGTGGGGCGCGTCCCCAGCGCCTCGTCCAAAGCCAAGCCAAGCAAAAATGTCCCCAAAATCACGAGCAGGAGGAGACAGCCCACCTGCCCGACCACCCCCGCGACCAATCCATATGTCGAAAAGGGGTTGTTATTTGGCTTCATCTATCGCTTGTCGTCTCATCTTGCACACGCCCACCCAATTATCATTCGGGCAGACTGCGTGAAGTTTATCACAATCGCCCACCTCTGCCTACAGCGATTTACAATCCTGCCGCGCCCAATGTCGCCCAGTTATAGATGGGCGTGACGACGATCGTGCCCAGCAATATCACCATCAGCGCCGTGATACCCAAAGACCAGCCATACACGCGCGGAATGCCTATCGCAACATCATCGTCTGGTCCCACATCAACATACATCACCTTGATGACAACCAGGTAATAGTAGAGCGCGATGATGGCATTGGTAACGGCGATCAGCGCCAAGCCTACCAAATTGGCATTGACCGCTGCCTGGAACAAAAAGAACTTGCCGAAGAAGCCGGCTGTCGGCGGGATGCCACCCAGCGAAAGCAAACCGATGGTCATGAAGAGCGCCAGCCAGGGACTGCGCCGATTCAAGCCCGCCAGATCGCTGATCTCTTCACTGTCCGTCTTGGCGATGAAGAGAATCGCGCCGCCGAAAACCAGCAGATTGGTGAAGATATACATGAACATATAGAAGCTGACCGACGCCACCGCCAGGTCGGGATTTTCGCCTTGCAGCGCCGCCACGCCGATAAGCGTATAACCGGCTTGCGCGATGGACGAATAGGCCAGCAGACGTTTGATATTGGTCTGTCGCAAGGCGACGATATTGCCGAGGCTCATGCTGATGATAGAAATGACGACAAGCAGATTGATCCAGAAATCCTGGATGACCACGCCAGCAATAACCAGATCGGCCGGAAAAACCGCCGTCATAAAGCGCAGCAACAGCGCGAAACTGGCGGCTTTGCTGGATACGCTGACGAAAGCAGTCACCGGTGTTGGCGCGCCTTCATACACATCGGGAGTCCAAAAGTGGAAAGGCACCGCGCCGATTTTGAAACCGAAGCCGAGCACCACCATCACCAAGGCTACCATCACCGCCACCAGCCCATCGCCCAGGCTGTTCATGGCAGCGGCGATTGCAGCCAGGTTTGTCGTGCCGGTGAAACCATAGAGCAGGCTGAAGCCAAATAGCATGATGGCCGAGGCGAATGCGCCATACAGGAAGTATTTCATGCCGCTTTCTGCAGAACGTTGATCGCCGCGGCGAAAACTAGCCAGCATGTAGAGTGGGATAGACAGGGTCTCGAGCGCGACAAAAACCAGGATCAGGTCGCTGGCGCTGGACATCATCATGCCGCCGAGCGTGGCAACGATAACGATGAGATAGAATTCGCCTTTATCGCCAACGCCCTTGTCACCAGCCGCCAGCACGCAGGTTACCGCGCCGCCCAGCAGCAGCATCACTTTGAAGATCTGCGCAAGCGGGTCATAATTGACCATGCCGCCCCAGAGCAGCGCGCCATTTTCATAGAGCGCGGGGTCGGGCAGCCAGATCAGCGGCACCAGCGCCAGCAGCGCCATCGACACAGCCGAGATATACACGACATTGCGCCGCGTAGCCTGCGAGCCATAACAATCGGCGAAGAGCACCACGATGGCCAGCGCCGTCAAGCCGATCTCGGGCAAGACCGAGGGCAGTTGCGCCCAGAGGTCGAATTCCATCTAGCCACCTCCCAGCAGGGCGATTAGCGGTCGGATGCCACTTTCGATCATCGGCGCCATGATGGGCGGGTACAGCCCCAGGATAATCAGCGGAGCGCCGAGAATGATCAAGATAATGCGGTCGGTCATTTCGATATTGCCGACATCATGAAAGCGCGCGGAGTCGAACTCGCCGAAGAACACCTGGCCCGCCACACGCAGCACATACGCCGCCGTAATGACGATGCCCAGCGCCGCGATGATCACCAGCACGCTGTAATAATTGCTCAGTTCGAAAATGCCCAGCTGCAGGGTGATCTGCTCGCTGGCCGCCCACATGCCCTGAAATATCGGGAACTCGGCGATGAAGCCGCTCAAGCCAGGCATGCCCATGCTGGTCAGACCGCCGATGACAAAAGCGATGCCGACCCAAGGCATCACTTTCATGAAGCCGCCCAGGCTAGGAATATCGCGGGTGTGCGCGCGGTCATAGACCATGCCGACCACGCCAAAGAAGAGCGCAGTCATCGCGCCATGGCTGAACATCTGGATGCCTGCGCCAGTCATGCCGGTCAGGTTCATGGTCGCCCAGCCCATGCTGACCAAGCCCATGTGGCTGACCGATGAAAAGCCGATGACATATTTGAAGTCGCGTTGGCGAAAGGCGATCAGCGCGCCATAGACGACATTGATGAGCGTGAGGAAAACCATCCAGGGCAGATGCGCTTCTGCGCCTTCTGGCAGCAACTGCACACCGGCGCGCAAGGCAGCAAATGCGCCGACTTTCATCAGCACGCCCGCATGAATCATCGATACCGCAGTGGGCGCGGCCACATGACCATCTGGCGACCAGTTGTGGAATGGAAACACCCCGGCCAACACGCCAAAACCCATGAACATGAAGGGGAACCAGAACTTGGCGAAGCTGAGCCCTTCGATGCCCAGGATGTCGATCGCGTAGGCGCCATTTTCTGCCGCCAGGGTCAACTGCACGATGTTCCAGCTATAGGCGCCGCTGTCGGCTGGCAAGATGCCGCTGGCTAGCGCAGCCCGAAACACCTCTGCGCCGGGTCCGCTGAAATAGCTGCCAGCTGTGAAATACATCGCCACCGCGCCAACCAGGGCAAAGACCGAGCCGACCAGGATGTAGAGCGTTAGCTTCATCGCGGCGTATTCGCGCAGCTTGACCCATCCCCAGCCCGCGATCAACAAATACATGGGGAAGATAGCCAGTTCGTAAAAGAAGAAAAGCATGAACAGGTCGACAGCGATGAAAACGCCAAAGACGCCCGCCACCAGGAACATGAAAAAAGCCATAAACTCGCGCAGGCGGTCGGTGATATTCCAGGAAATCAACACGCCAGCCACCGCGACCATGCCGGTCAGCAGCACCATGGGCGCGCTCACGCCATCCACGCCGACATGATAGGCGATTCCCAGCGACTCCACCCAGACGACGCGCTGCTCAAAAGCCAGCGCATCCGCAAACATTTGTGTGCCGCTCAGTTGCCCGCCAGCCGCCAGCATGGACATCTGCTGCTCGACCAAGCCGCCAGCTGTTTTAACATAATTGTCATAGCCAAAGAAGACCGCCAGCGACAAAGCCAGCACCGCAGAAGCCGCCGTAATCCCCACGCCGCGCACCAGATCGCGATTTTTGCCATCCAGAAACAGGATGACCACGCCCGCGATGAGGGGGATGGAGATGATGGCAGTCAGGATGGAGAAGCCAGTCGCTTCCATAAGGCGGTTCCTAGCTCGCTATACGAATGAAAATGGTCGAGACTGTGGTATTGATCATGGGCAGGATCCAGTTGGGATAGAGTCCGGTTAGCAGCATCAGCGCAATCAGCGGCGCCATGGCCACCAGCTCGGCGCGCGTCAATTCCAGGTTGGTATCACGCCAGCGCAGGTTGAAGGGACCGTGCAGCACCGCGCGGAGGCCTTTCAATATGTAGCCGCCCGTGAAGAGCAAGCCCAGCATAGCAATCGCGGTCAACGCGGTGTAGGTCGTCCAACTGCCGCGTACGATCAAGAATTCGCTGACGAAACCGTTCAAACCCGGCAAGCCCAAACTGGCGAAACTGGTGAATAGCAAAATCGCGCCCATCACCGGCGCTTTGACCCAAAGCCCGCCATAATCCGCCAGCTCGCGCGTGTGCGTTTTGTGATAAAGCGCGCCCGCCAGCAAAAACATGCCAGCCGAGCTAAGCCCGTGGTTGAACATCTGCAAGACCGTCCCGTTGGCGGCGATGATGGCGGAGTGCACATCGGCGGCGGGATTCGCGCCCGTCCACAGCTGGGCATAGGTCTGCGCCAGCACAGCGATGCCAATGCCCACGAAGCCCATGTGGTTAACCGAGCTGTAGGCGACCAGCCGTTTGATGTCTGTTTGACCAAAAGCGGCGAATGCGCCCAGCACGATGCCCACGACCGACAGAATGGCAAAAAGCGTGGCCACATTCACGCCGATGAGCGCTACTTCGGTCAACCAGACATCGGGGAAGAGTGGGATAACCAGGCGGATGAAACCATAGGCGCCCAGCTTTAGCATGATGCCAGCCAGCAACATGGAGCCAGCCGTCGGCGCTTCGCCATGCGCATCGGGCAGCCAGGTGTGAAAAGGCCAGATCGGCACTTTAATGCTGAATGCCACGAAGAAGCCGATGAAAGCCAGCGCCTTGACCGCACTGACATCGATGCCCAGCAGCGCCTGCCCTTCGCGGAAGGTGGGCCAAGCCTCAACCAGCCCGGGAATGCTGAAGCTGCCAGCCGACCAGCCGATCAACTGGGTTGCCAACAGCATGCCCAGTGTGCCGCCGAAAGAATAAATCATGAACTTGGTCGAGGCGTAAAAACGGCCCGAATATTTGACGCCCGACTTGGGCATACTGCCCCACTGGTTGATGAGAAAATACATCGGCACCAGCGTCAATTCATAGAAAAGGAAGAAGACCATCAAGTCCATGGCGGCAAAGACGCCCATGCTGCCGGTTTCAAACAGCAGCAGCAGCGCCAGGTGCATATGGGCGCGGTCATCGATATTCCAGCTCGCCAGGATAGCCAGCGGCGTCAATAGGCCCGTGAGCAAAATCATCACGGCGCTGATGCCATCTATGCCCAGCGTCCAGCGCGCGCCGATCGCCTCAAACCAGACCGAGTCTTGTGTGATGATGAATGGCTCGTCGCCGATGGCCAGTCCAGCCGCCTGATAGTCGAAGAACACCTGGATGCTCAACAGCGCGATTAGCAGCGACAGCACCAGCGCAGTCCAGCGGCCCAGTTGCTTGCTGGGGACGAGCGATGCCAGCGCCGCCACCAGCAAAGCGCTGAGTGCCGGGGCGAAGACCAGAACAGAGAGCGCGTCGATGCCAAAGATGTCTACCATGGATGCGCCCCCTTATTGCGCAAGCGCCGCGCCCGAAGACAGCACCAGCACAATGCCGATCGCCACCGCCGCCGCCAGAATCAAGAGCATGTATTGTTGGACGCGCCCGCTCTGCATGCGCCGCAGCCAGCCGCCAAAGTTGAATATGGCGATCGGGATGCCATCGCCCACGCCATCTATCAACCACAGGTTCAAGACTTTGACCAGATCGCCCAGCCAGGTGAACAGGCGCGCGATGATGTGGAGCAGCGCATCAATGATGCCGCGGTCGAGAAAGCTGATGATCTGCGCGCTCAGCCATTGCGAGGGCGCGACAAAAACGCGACCGTAGATCTCGTCCAGGTAATAGCGATTCTGCAGCACCGGGTGTAGCGGACCGAGGAAGTTTTCCATAGGATCGCGCTGCCCGGCTTTGAGTGGCTTGCGCCAATAGACCAGCCAGCCCAGCCACAATCCCAGCAGCGCCACCAGGATTGAGGTAGCCACCGGGATGATGTTGAAGGGAGGCGCTTTGGCATGATAATCCGGCAGGCTGGAGAAGGCCGCAGTCGCCTCGCTCATAGGCAAGGCCTCGACTGTTAGATGATGGAAGGCGTTGTATTCGGGCGAAAAGATGGCGTTCAACACCGGGAAATCATCGGGGACACCCACGAAACCTGCGCCAATCGCAAAGAAAGCCAGGATAATCAAAGGCAATGTCATCGTGATACTGACGACGCCCTTGCCCAGGTTGGCGTGTTTGGCGGCTTCTGTGCGCGCCTCGCCGCCGAAGGTCAGGGCGATTTGCCGCATGGTATAGAAGGCGGTCATGAAAGCGGCCAGCGCCAGCAGAGTGAAGACCATGCCGTGCGCGCCACTGCCATAATTCTGAACGCCCAACCAGGCATCAGCCAATATCTCGTCTTTCGACCAAAAGCCCGCTGTGATGATGGGGAAGCCCGAAAGCGACAAGCCGCCAATCAGAAAAGTCCAGAATGTGACCGGCATGGTCTTGCGCAAGCCACCCATATTGCGCATATCCTGCGGGTCGAAACCCCCATCGGGATGGAGGGAGGAATGATCGTGGGCATGCTCGTGGACATGGTGCTCGCCATGTTCCATGCCATGGATGACACTGCCAGCCGCCATGAAGAGCAGCGCTTTGAAGAAGGCGTGCGTGATTAGATGGAAGGCCGCCGCGATGTATGCGCCGATGCCCAGCGCCGCCATCATGAAGCCCAACTGCGAGATGGTCGAATAGGCCAGCACAGCTTTGACATCGTTCTGCGCCACCGCCATCGTTGCCGCGAGCAGCGCCGTAAACGCGCCGACCACCGCCATGAACGCCAGCGGCTCGGTAAGAACGCCATGATGTGGATCGCCACCAGCTGCAAAAAGCGGATACAAGCGGATCAGCGAGAAGATGCCCGCCGATACCATCGCCGCAGCATGGATCATCGCGCTGACCGGTGTGGGACCTTCCATGGCATCGGGCAGCCAGACATGCAGCGGAAACTGCGCCGACTTGCCGACTGTGCCGATGATGAGAAAGATGCCGATGATGCTGGCGGCGCTGACTGTCCAGCCGCCGAAGATGATTGGCGCTGTGGTCGCCAGCATATCCAGGGTCTCGGGGTTGTACATGATATCGCGGTAGTTGAGCGTGCCGGTCAAGCTGTAGAGATAGGCAATGCCCAGCAGCATGACGACATCGGCGATGCGCGTGGTGGTGAAGGCTTTGATAGCGGCTTTATAGGCGCTTTCTTTTTCAAACCAGAAGCCGATGAGCATGTAGGAACAAACGCCCATGATCTCCCAGCCGACGAAGAGCAACAGCACATTGTCCGCCACCACCAAAGTCAACATGGCGCCAGCAAACAGCGAAATCAACGCGAAGAAGCGCGCCTGGCGAGGATCATGCGCCATATAACCAATGGAATAAATGAAAATCATCAGCACTGCGATGGGCACCATGACCAGCATGATGACGGTGGCCGGGTCGACCAGCACACCCATCATAAAAGCCGTCTCGCCCGTATCCATCCAGGCGATGCTGCTGGCCAACACTTCCTGCCCGATGTGATGCAGCTGCGAGGCGTTGTAGAGCGTCATCCAGCTGATAACCAGCGCCGCCAGCACGCCGCACAAGCCCACGCCGATGCTGATGACGCGGCTGTAGCGCGCCACCACCGGCACCAGCATGCCGTCATAATCCGGATGATGCCCGCCATATTCGTGGTGGTCGCTGGCTGGCACGAGCTTCGACTTGTTGGTCAGCAACGTGATGATGAGGAATGCCAGCAGCGGGCCCGCGGGGATCAGCCAGGGCAGCGCATTGGGATCGTTGAGGAAGTCCATAGCGGTCCTTATCCTTTCAGCGCCGCCGCTTCTTCGGGGATCACCGAGCGCCGATTGCGATATACCGTGATAATAATCGCCAAGCCAACAGCCGCTTCGGCCGCCGCCACAATCAGCACAAAGGCTGTAAAGGCATAGCCGTTAAGCAACAGGTCGGTGCTGGTTTCGCTGTAGCGCCAGAATGCCACCAGGTTGATATTGACCGCGTTCAACATCAGCTCCACGCTCATCAACACAGCCACAGCGTTGCGCCGCGAAAGCGCGCCAAAGACGCCCAGCGAAAAGAGCGCCGCAGCCACCGCCAAATACATCCAGAGAGGTACCATGCTTGCGTTTCCTCCCTACGCCGTGTCGTCACGGGCGATGAAGATCGCGCCGATCATGGCACCCGTCAGCAAGACCGATGCCAACAAGAACGGCACAACATAGCCATTTTCATCCACCAGCGCCGCCCCAAGATCGCGCGTGGAAGCGACAGTCGCTGGCGCATGCTCTGGCGAGACCCCGCCAAAAATGGGCACAGTGACACCCAACAGCAGAATCAGAAAGAGCGCCAAAGAAGCGAGCAGGCTGGGCACGAGGCGGAGGTAACGGGTCTTGATGCGGGTTACACTGCGCGTCAGCATGACAGCGAAAGTGATCAAAATGGCGATCGCGCCGATGTACACCAAAATCTGCACTGCCGCCAAGAAGGGCGCGCTAAGCAGCACAAAATAGCCCGCCACGCCAAACAAGCTGAGCATCAGCCAGATCGTGCCTTGGAAGAGGTTGCGCGTGGTGACGACGCCGATGCCACCGCCCAACGTGAATATCGTAAACACCACAAAACCGATAGAAATTGCGTTGAGTTCCATTGAACGCCCCCTTTCAATCGGCTGTTGCGGCTGTTGCGGCTGTTGCGCGCGCGAACTGAACCGGGGCGGCTTGGGCTTCGCGGCGGGCAACTTTGCCTCGGCGGCGCAATATGCCCAGCAAATAAAGAGTCAGCGCGCCGTTGATGAGAAGCAGCAATATGGTCGCCGGCAGCATGTCAACGAAGCTCGCGCCGATCAACTGCCGGGGCGCCATGCCCAGTTCTTGCAGCACCTTCAGCGCCAATGAAACCAGCACGATATTGGCGATAGACAGCGGCACCAGGCACTTCCAGTTGAAAGCCATGATCTGGTCGATGCGCAGGCGCGGCACAGTATTGCGCAGCCACAAGGTCGTCAGATAGATGAGGCCGCCTTTCGCGCCCAGCCAGGCAAAAGCGATCAAGGGCGATTCATAATAGAGCGGACCCATCCAACCGCCGAAGAACAGCAGCGCCATCAAGATGCCATTGGTAAATACATGCAAAAATTCTGCCGCGAAGAACATGCCGAACTTCATGCCGGAATACTCGATATTGAAGCCCGCCACCAGCTCGGACTCGGCTTCGATGAGGTCAAAAGGCGCGCGCCCCGTCTCGGCCTGCGAAGAAATATAAAAGATGACGAAAGCCAGCGGCGACAACACGACAAACCACATGCCGCTTTGGGCATTGACGATATCCAGCATGCTCATGCTGCCCGCCAGCAGCACCGGCACCAGCAGGGCAAAGACCAGCGGCACCTCGTAACTCACCAGCAGCGATACCACGCGAAATGCGCCCAGCAGCGCGTATTTATTGTTGCTCGCCCAGCCCGCCACCATGATCGCCAAGGTGCCAAACGAAGCCACCGCCACGAAGAATAACGCGCCGATCTCCAGGTCGACGCCATAATGGAAAGGCGTGAAGGGCACGACTGCCCAGATCAACACCACCGACGCAAACGACACCAGCGGCGCGACATTGTAGAGCAGACGGTCGGCGGCGGTTGGGGTGATGTCTTCTTTGCCCAGCAGCTTCAAGAGGTCGGCGAAGGTCTGCATGAGCCCGATGGGACCGACGCGATTGGGACCAATGCGGTCCTGGATGCGGGCGGCGACCTTGCGCTCGATCCAAATCAGCAAGATGACCGTGAGCAGTGGCACGCCGCTGACCAGCAAGACGCCGACCAGCAGAGAGACGAATTGCGCCAGCCCGGCATCCGCGCCAGAATCGACCATCAAGCGGCACAAGCCCGTACAGATTTCGTCCATCGTCGCCTCCAGGTCGTCCAGCCGGCGGCTATTTCCATTCCAGCGCGTTTTTCTGCCAAGCGTAGAAAAGCGCGTCCGTAAGCAAAAAGATGAACAGGAAGCCAGCCACAAAGCCGAACAAGCTCATCTCGTTATAGGCGGCAGCCCACGGGAAAAGAAAGACCATTTCCACATCAAAGACCAGGAAAATCAGCCCGTAGATGTAGTATTGCACGCGAAATTGCACCCAGGTGTCGCCGATAGTTTCCACGCCGCATTCATAAGTAGAACTCTTCAAAACATTGGGCTTGCGCGGACGGAAGAGCCAGGCAATCACGATCGGCAGCGCCGGGAAGACGGGTGCCAGCACAGCAAACATGCCAATAAATGCCCATTCGTTCAATACACTCATTGCCGGGTCACCCTGCCATCGGTCTCAATACGCTGCCGCAACCCAGTGTCGCCCAAAACGCCACTCGATTCCAGACCGCGCTTTGTGTCTTTGCGCCATTTATCACAAACGCGGCAAGTATATCAGCGCGATTGTACGAATGCAACCGATGATTGTGAGCACATAGTCAATTGAATTGGACGGATTTCGCTGGGCTGGGGACGCCCAGAGCAATCGCGTCAAATACTTCTTACCACCGAGTACACCGAGCAAAAGAGGAGGACACCGAGGGTTCGATAACAGCTGTGCGAACAAGGGCTGTGCTTTGCGCGATTGCTGTGCTGATGACAGACCTTACGGTGGAATAAGATTCCGAGTCAACCCTATTTCGGCTGGCCGGTTCTTTCATTACAACGCAAATTAATACCTTCCCTCTCGATGTACTCAAAAAAACTCGGTGGTGAAGTATGCGCGGCTAGTGCCTTTCGCAAGACTTCCTTTTGATGCGACTGCCCTGCTGCAGGTGCACGAGCGGGCTGTTTGCCTGATTGCCCTGTGCTAGACTCTCGTCGAGATCCGCGCTCTATTTCGAAAAGGACTCTGCTATGGCCGATCGACGCGACGAGCGCCGACGCCAGCGAACTTGGGAATATATTGCGCCAGGTGACTGGGCGGAATTCGTGGCGAGGCAGCCGCGCGCGCACCTCTTGCAGCTGATGGAATGGGGCCGGCTCAAAGATCGCTTCGACTGGGACGCGTATGACATCGCTGTCGCCGATTTGCAAGGCCTGCGGGCGTCGGCGTTGACATTGGTGAAAGACTTGCCCATGCGGCTGGGCAAAATGGCTTATGTGCCCATGGGACCGTATGCCCAAAGCGAGATGGATTACAAGGCGCTGTGGATTGCTATCGGCAAAGAAACCGGCGCGGCCTTCCTCAAGATCGAGCCGGGCCACCTTGCGCCAGACGAAGCGCTCGACCTGCGCAGCATGGGCTTCCGCCCCAGCCCGCAGACGATACAGCCGCCGCGCAGCATCATCATAGACATACGCGGCAGCCATGACGCGATCTTGGCGAACATGAATCAAGGCACGCGCCGCAAAATCCGCAAGAGTCTGGCCAGCGATTTGCGCATCCGCACGGGGGAGCGGCACGATTTGCGGGCTTTCTGCCAATTGATGCAAGAAACCGGCGATCGCAACAGCTTCGGCGTGCACAACGCGGCCTATTTTGAACGGGTCTTCGATCTATTGATGCCGCGCTATGGGACAATGCTGCTGGCGGAACTGGCTGGCGAGCTGCTGGCCGGTGTGATGGTCTTCGCGCTGGGCGGCACAGCCTGGTATTTGTATGGCGCATCGTCGCGCGCGCACCGCCAGGTCTATGCGAGTTATGGCTTGCAATGGGCGGCGATTGGCTGGGCAAAAGAACTTCGCTGCCATAGCTATGACATGTGGGGCGTGCCCGATTATGACGAAGCGATTCTGGAAGCGCAATTCCGCGACCGCCGCGATGGTTTGTGGGGCGTCTATGGCTTCAAGCGCGGTTGGGGAGGCGAGTTGCGGCGAACGATGGGCGCATGGGATCTGCCGTTCAGTCGCACCGTCTACGCAGCGTATCGGGCGGCGCTGCAAGCTAGAAAGATCGGTCTTTTCAAGCCCTAGGCACCCCCTCGCCCCCCCACCCCAAACCCCTCCCCCAAAATGAGGGAGGGGCTTTTCACACCCTATCAATCCACCTGTCGGGTCGGGAGGAGCATAAGGCATTGGCCACCCTCCCTGACTCGTCGGGGAGGGGCTGGGGGAGGGGTTAAATGGGCGAGTCGCCGCCTCGCCCCTACGCTGTCTCTTTGGGGAGGGGCTGGGGGAGGGGTTTTGGAGCGCAAGACCTCGCGAATGCCAGCGCGTCTGTGAATAAATTGCGCTAGACTCCGCATGTTACACACCGCCGAACAGGGGCTAACCTACAAATTGCTGACTGTTGCAGAAATCGGCGATCGCCAAAGCTGGCATGATCTGCTGCGCGAGCTGCCCGGCGCGCATGTGCTTCAAACCTGGGACTGGGGCGCTTTCAAGCAGGCTACTGGCGGCTGGCAGCCCACGCGGCTGGCTTTTCATCGCGGCGAGCAAGTCGTGGCGCTGGCCAGCCTGGCCACACGGCGCATCGGCCCGCTGACGGTCATGATGGTTAGCAAAGGTCCGGCGCTGGATTATCGCGATCTGGCATTGGCAGAAGCGGTACTGGCGGAGCTGGAGAGACGCGCCCGGCGCCTGGGCAATGTCTGGCTGAAGATCGACCCCGATGTCATCGCGGCTACGGGACTGCCCGGAAGCGAAGACGACCGCTGCGACGCGCTGGGTGGGCAGGTTGAGGAGATGCTGTCGGCGCGCGGCTGGCGCTTTTCTGCCTCGCAAGTTCAATTCCGCAATACCCTGATCATCGATTTGCAGCGCCCTCTGGACGACATCCTGATGTCCTTCAGCGGCAATACGCGGCGCAAAGTCCGTGCCGCAGCCAAAAAAGGCGTGACGATCCGCGATGCCACCCTGGACGACTTGCCACTGCTTTATCAACTCTATCGGCTTACCGGTGCGCGAGACCGGTTTCTGATCCGCCCTTTTGACTATTATCAACTGGCCTGGCGAGACTTCATCCGTGCGGGACTGGCGCATGCTTTGATCGCCGAATATGCCGGCACAGCCATCGCCCATGTCATTTTGTTTCGCTTTGGGCAGACTTGCTGGTATTTTTATGGGGCGTCCGCCAACGAAGAGCGCGCGCGCATGCCCAATTATGCGCTGCAATGGGCGGCGATGCAGTGGGCAAAGGCGCAAGGCTGCGCGACTTATGATATGTGGGGAGCGCCGGATGTGTTTGACGAAAGCGACCCGCTATGGGGCGTATACCAATTCAAGCGCGGTTTTCGTGGGATACTGGTGCGGCACAGCGGCGCTTGGGATTTTGCGCCCCAGCCCTGGCTCTACCGCGCTTACGAGACACTTATGCCGCGCCTGCTGGATCGCATGAGAAAACAGGAGAATCACGATGAACCATCATGAGCTAACGCAGCATTTTACTGCCGAGGGCTTTGTCGTTGTACCGGGCCTCTTCGCCGCGAGCGAGATCGAGCGCATCAAGGCGCACTTCATGCGGCTGAACGCGCAGGGGCATGGCTACGCAGGCGACCGCTCTACCCTGCTGGGCGCTGACGACCCGCTGCGAGCCTATCCGCGCCTGGTGCATCCGCATCGCTTCGACAAACTCGCGCTGGATTGGCTGCTGGACGAGCGGCTGCGGCATTGGACGACCGCGCTGCTGGGCAAGCAGCCCTACGCCGCGCAAACGATGTTCTATTTCAAGCCGCCCGGCGCGCGCGGACAAGCCCTGCATCAAGACCAGAAGTCGCTGCGTGTGCGCCCGGGCACCTGCCTGGCTGCCTGGATGGCGGTGGATGATTGCGATGAAGAAAATGGCTGCATGCAGATCGTGCCGCGCACACAAGACCTGCCACAACTGTGCTTGATCGAAGCCGATCTGTCACAAAGTTTCAGCAGCAAGACAGTGCCGATCCCGCCGGGCAGCGCGCCAAAGCCAGTCCCCATGCAAGCCGGCGATGTGCTCTTCTTTAATGGGCAGGTGATCCACGGCAGCTTCCCCAACCGCAGCCAGACGCGTTTCCGGTGCTCGCTCATCGGGCATTATGTGGTCGGCGAAGCGCAGCAAGTGGCAGAATTTTATCATCCGCTGCTGACATTCGCTGGCGATGAAGTCGGCCTGGAAGAGAGCGAAGCCGGCGGTCCCTGTGGCGTCTTCGGCGATGCAGAAGAGCCAACCATCATGATGGTCGCGCCTTAACCCCCCTCGGTTCCCCGACGAGTCAGGGGGAGGCTGACCCCCACCCCAAACCCCTCCCCGGCGGTCTGTGTCTACGCGACCCAAAATGAAGGAGGGGCTTTTCACACCACATCAATCCACCTGTCGGGTTCACCCCCTCGGCCCCCCCGACAAGTCAGGGGAAGGCACATACTTTGACTCCCCTCCCTGACTCGTCGGGGAGGGGCTGGGGGAGGGGTTGGGGGAGGGGCTGGCTACTCGTCTGTGATGCGGAAGAGCAGGCCCGCGCCCCGGCCATAGACTTCGGGGAAGTTCAGCTCGCGCGCAGTGGGCGGGATGACCTGGTACTCACCTGCGATAGTCGGTCGGAGCGTATAGACATATTCATAGACGCCACGCGGCAAATAGCTGGCATAGATGCTGGCTTTCTCATCGCGAAATTCGATCGAGTCGAAGTGCCACCAGCCCCAGCCCTGCGCCTGGTCGATGCGTTCGCCGCCGGGCATGGTGCCGATCTGTTGGCTGGTTGCCAGCGCGGGATTGATTGGTTCTGCCCCGGCCGGGAAGGCATCTTCAATGACGACATAGCGCAGCGCATTGGGCGCGACGATCTGCAAACGAACCTGGACCGTTTCCCCGACTGCGGCGCTATGTATTGCCGTCTTCGTTTCATCGCCCAGCAGCGTGTAGGTGCGCGAAATTTCCAGGCCGCGGTTGATCGGCTGCAGGGCGGGCACGGGCAGATCGGCCCGCAGATGGGCGGTATAATACAGCGTCCCGGCTCCGTCTCCACGCCGAAATGACAGGATGTTGGTCTCGTCTTGCAACAGCTGATCCAGCTCGACTCGCAGCGCATCGTCTTGCAGCGCATTGTCGGACATGGCGACATCGACCAGCAACTGCTCACCGTTGATTTCGGCGCTATAGATGAAGTCGGGGGTCAGCTCGCCGCTGTGCAGCAGCCAGTTGGTCAACGCGATAATCGACCAGGTTGTCTGCTGCATGGAAGGCCAATGTCCGCCGCCTTCTCGCACAGTGACCAGATGCCGCACGATATTGGGCAGCAGTTCGCTTTGCGGGCGCAGTGTCTGCAAAGTGTCCAAAGCCAGCGCGGTGCTGCGAATATCCGATGACCAATTCCAGCGGTCGACATAGCTTTCTTCGAAAAATGTGCCCGTGGCGCGGCTAACAGCGCGATTTTGCAGCATCTGGACGAGCGCATCCAGGCGGGTTGCGTCTTGTGGGTTGATGCTGTGCAATGTCTGCGCTAAAAAGGCGACCGCGTCCAGGTTTAGGCGCTGGCGGCTTTGGAAAAGTTCGGCGCTATGGTCGGGTTCTGGCGCGCCAGATAACGCCAGCGCATACAAGAGGAATGCCTGACGGTTCAACTGCCAGGCTTCGTCCGCCAACGAAGGCTTGATTATAGCCTGCCGCAGATGCCGCTGCGCGCGATCGATTGTCGCGGCATCGACGAGATAGCCTTGCTGCCGGGCGATTGCCAAGCCATAGAGCGCATAAGCGGTTGTCGTGATGTCGCTGCTATTGCCGCCGCACCAGCTCCAGCCGCCGTCGCGTAACTGCCGCCCAACCAGCTCTTGCAAAGACTCGGCGGTCAGCGCGTCCAAAGTGGCTTTCAGCGCCGTGTCCGCCAATTTCAACTGCTCCAGCGCTCGGTAGCTGACGATATTGGGCAGAAAGCGGCTGACCAGGCTGGCTGTGCAATCCTGGTACCGCGTTGATTCTGCCGCCAGGTAGGTCAGGCTCTCGGTCAGCATGCCGGCCAGCGACTTTTGCAGGCGTATATCCAGGCTACCCTGCCGCAAATCCAGGTCGCCAGGCAGACGCAGCGCTTCCTGGCGCATCCCCGCCGCACGCAGCAGCCCGGCCGTGCCGATTGTTTCCGAAGCGGCAAAGCGATACACGGGCAAGCTGCCTTTGTCATCGATGCTTGCGGGAGAAATACTGGCATCGCTGAACGAGCCATCATCGCTGCGCACAGCAAAATATGGCGCGACCGACTCGACAGCGCCGACTTCGACCTGCCAGGTGATGCGCTGCCGACCACCAGCCGGGATGTTGATGCGCCGGCTGGCCTCGCCATCCGCCAACTCCAGCCCGGCCAGATTGTGCAGGGATACATTGGCGGCCAAGTGCGCTGCGCTGTTGTTGTTGACGATGGCAGCCAGCTGAACGCGGTCGCCGACGATGAAAAAGCGAGGCGTGATTGGGCGGATCAACACGGGGCGCGTGCTACGCAGATCGGATGTGTTTTCGCCCAGCAGCAGCTTGCCATCGGGCGACTTCGTCCAGGCGCGGGCATCGAGCCGCCAAGTCGTCAGGTTATCGGGCAGGCGGAGTTCAAAAGCCACTTTGCCAGCCGAGTCGGTCACAAGCAGCGGATTCCAATAGGGCGTATCGATAAATTCGCTGCGGATATCAAAAATGGCTTCGTCAGAAAGCCCGCCACCGCCACGACCATCGTCAAAGCAGCAGCTATCGGACATCGCCGCCGATTCCATCATCGCGCGCTCTTGAGCCACTTGCATGACGAGCGGGCTGGAAGTCTGCACACCCAGCGCTTGCCGGTGATAAAAGTGCTCCAGCAAAGTCGGGTTGACCGGCTCGCCAAGCGAAAGCGCTGCCAGGTCGGTCAAAGCCACGCCCACTTCCGCCACAATCGGCTCGCCAAGATAATCGCTGACCTGCATCTGCCAGGCGATGGTGTCGTCCGGAGCGGCGCTGCGGCTGTCGGGGCGGATGTCGATAGCCAGCGCCTGGCGGTCAACATCGACACGCAACTGTGTCATGCCCATTCGCCAACTGGCGGACCGATTGTTCGCGTCGGGTGGCTTTATGATGAAGGCGCTGACATAGATATTCGGCGCATGCTCGGGCCGGACTTCAAATTCGTAGAGCTGCGAATTGCTGCGCAATGTCAAGACTTCTGTGCTGAGCACCTCGCCGCGCTCGATGGTGACCAGCGCCTGCGCCTCGCCCTGGAATGGCGATGTGATGAGCACTTTGGCTGTTTCGCCGATTTGGTAGGCGCTCGCAGCGGGCACCAGCTCGATGACCCGGTCGTTTTGCGCGCGCCAGGGGATGTAGTCATCGCCAACCGCCCAGCTATAGGCCGCGGTTCGAAGCTCGTTGCCTACAGAATCGCTGGCTGAGGCAGTGATTTTGTAGCTGCCACCCACCGGCGGCTGGTAGACGAATAGCGCTTTGCCAGCGGCGTCCGTGACCAGGCTGCCGCTGCTGACAGGGTAGTAGTCGACTTCCCAGGTCGTGCTGACGCTACCGCTGATCGGGTCTTGCTCTTGCACTGGCCGCCAACGTTGTTCGACTACTTCAATATCAATCGGCTGGCTGGCGATAGGCTGGCTGTCCCAGTCGACGACGATGAGTTGGATGCGGCTGTCTTCGCCCGCTCGCACGACGGCGCTTTCAGCCTGCGCGCCAATATAAAAGAGTCCCTGATGCACGATCAGGCTGGTCTGTTCATAGATCGCCTGCCCCGACTCATCGCCGACAGAAGCTTCAATCAGCCAACGTTGACTCCGATTGTCTGCGCCCTGCTCGCCCACCAGTTGGAAGCGCGCCCGGCCATGCGCGTCGGTGCTCAACTCGCCTTGGGCAATCAGGCTTTCGTCAATGTAGAATTCGCGCTCGGCCGCGTCATATAGGTCGCGCTCGCCAAAATCGTAATCGCCAGCCCCCGTATAGTCAAATGCGTAGGGCGCAGCCAGGACGGTGTAGTCGGCTTTTGCCTGTGATACCGCGCCACCAAAGAAGTACGCGCCTTCCAGCTCGATTTCGGCTGTGTCGCCAGGCGCGATTTGCGCTGGATCGGCACGCAGCGAAACCTGAAATTCCGGCAAGCGATAGTCCGCCACCAAGAAGCTGAACCAGCCGCTGGCTTCTTGATAGCCTTCTGCATCGCCTTCTGCATAGCCAGAGTCGACAGGCAGAGCGACCGAGACAACATAGCGTCCGGGCGCGGCATCGGCCGGGAGCTCGAACTTGCCGTGAAAACTGCCGGACTCACTGAGCGGCAACACTTGTTCATAGACAGCATCGCCACGCGAATCGCCGATGCTGACCAGTGCGCTGGAATGCTGCGGGGGCGGGTAGCTCACATCGTCTTTGGCGCGCGCCAAGCCACGAAAATAGACGGGCTGGCCGCCACGATACACGGTACGGTCAGCATAGACATAAACCTGATGGGGACTGGGATAATAGTCCGCATCAAAGCCGAAATCCCAGGCAGCCACGCCGTCCGTCCAGTTCGTGAAGCCGATGCCAAAATGCTCGCCTGCATCCAGCACAGCGACGAAGCCTGCATAGCGCTCTTTTGCTGGCGGCAGATCAATCTGCGCGATGCCTTGTGCGTCGCTGAAACCACTGCCAATCTCACGGGACTCTGGACCATAGACACGGATGCGCTGGCCGCCGATTGGCGCGCCGCTTTTGGCATCGAGCGCCCAGATCGTCAGTTTGCTGGTGGATTGCTTCATCGTCAGCACAGCGTTGGCCACGGTCAGGAAGTGTCTGGTCGGCGCCCAGCGCAGATCCAGCCCTGGCGCGCTTAGCTCGGCGAAATAGATGCCTGGCGTCAATCCGTTTTCTGCCAAAGTCACGGTCTCGGTCTGGCGGGTTTTCTCTGCTGTGCCAGGGATGCGCCAGCTTTGCAGCAAGCTCGACTCGGGTGGGCGGTAGTCATCGGCGGCAGAATGCTGTTCTGGATCAGTCAGGCGCGCGACGAAGTCTGCCTGCGAAAGCCCATATAGCGCCAGGTCGACATGCTCGATTCCCCGATGATAGACCTGCAAGCGGGTCGGTGGCTGCGCGTAGGTAACACCGACAGCGCCGGGCAAAACAAAGCCGACTTCTGGCGGACGCGGCGCGGTTTTGTAGGCAAACGTCAGCGGTTCGGCGATGGCATTCCCATAGATATCGCGCATGCCAGCAGCGACTGTGACGCGATAATTCGTGTCTGGCTGGGCATCAAATGACACGGCATAGCGATTGTTCCAGTCGCTGTAATAGGTGGTCGGCGCTTCGGCAGGGGCTGGCTCGATGCGCACTTTGCCAGCCAGCGAGTCGATTGCCATTGGCGATGCGAAGTAGAGCGACAACCCGTGCGTATAGGCGTCTTGTTCGCCAGCGCGCGGCTCTGTTTCGACAATGCGCGGCGCGCCGACAGTGCTGTAGGACCAGTCGGGCGCTTGGGAACTGCCAGCTAGGCGCAGACCCGGCAGCAATTCGCCATCAAAACTGGCTGTATACACCGTGTCCAAGGCCAGCCGCCGATCGGGCCTATAAGCGAAACCCAGGCCATCTTCCGCCCATTGGAATGCGCCGCCGAGCTTGGGGTCGCTGCTATTGGGCTGCGCCCGAAAGCGGAATGCGCGCTCGACCAGGTTTTGTGAGAGCGGCTGATCGAAGCGGATCTGGATGCGCGGATCCAAAACCAGCCCACTTGTATCGGGCGGCGGATTGATGGCAACGATTGTGGGCGGCGCTGTTTTGAACGACCAGCTTGCCGGTCCCCCCAGGACCGAGCCATCAACCGCGGCCAGGTCGGCGGCAATTGTCACAGTATAGTCCGTAGCGCCGGCCAGTGGCTGGGATGGCGTATACACATAAACAGCGCTATTCACCCATTCGCCAATCCCAGCGACCGCGGGCGACAAATTCAGCGGTTGCGGCAGATCGCCCCGGTCCGGCGACAAGGCAAGCGGAACGACCGGCGCGTCGAATGCCACGCTAATGGCGGAATCTACCGGCGCCAGCGAGCTGCCTGGCAACGGAAATGCATCTGCGATTGCCAGAAAGCCAACAGTGGAAAATACCACCTGGACAGGATCGAGCAAAGGCGCGCCATCTTTGGCAGCCAGCGGCGTATTCAAGCGAAAGGTGTACTGCTGGTCGCGCTGGAAAGCGCCAACTGGCTCGAAGCCAAGCGAATATTCATCGCAGCGCAGCTCTCCGCGAGTGGCGGGCTGCCAGGAAAATGCCGCTTCTGCCTGCGCGCAATCGACCCGGCGATTGAACCAGAAGGTGACCGTGTCTTCCAAGCCCAGCTGCCCGGCGGGCGAGGGCTGTACAGCTATTACCGCCAGGTAGGCGGCTTGATTGACCTGCGCGGCGATGTGGAGCGCGCCAGCCAGCATCAGCAGATTGAATAAGGCAAATGCAAGACAGAGCTGTCTGCGCATGGGCTATCCCTCCCGAATAGTTGCCCGTCGCAGACAAAGTATACTTGATACCCCCCTCGGTCCCCCGACAGGTCAGGGGGAAGCAACCCCCCTCGGTCCCCCCGACAGGTCAAGAGGGAGAAACCCCCTCGGTCCCCCCGACAAGTCAAGAGGAAGCAACCCCCTCGGTCCCCCATATCAATAGGGGGAAGGTTTCGCCGAGCGTTCGCTTAGACTTTGAAACCCACAAACAGTCGCGATTCCGGTTGCTTTAACTCCCCTCCCTGATGCTTCGGGGAGGGGCTGGGGGAGGGGTTGACTCGCCCGCTACCCCCCTCGGTCCCCCCGACAGGTCAGGGGGAAGCAAGCATCGGCAACCCTTTCCGTCCATACGGGGCTGGGGGAGTGGTCGCCAAGCTTAGCCGGGGATGCGGGCGAAGGCTGCGTGCGCGCGCTGGACGACATCGCCGGGCGCGAAGAGCTTCTCGAACTCTCGCAGCGCCAGCGCCAGGTCCCGCTCGCCGAGGTAGCTGGCGCAAAAGACGCGCTCGCCATAATCCGCAAATTCTTGCAAGGTCCAGTCATAGCGATAATAGGCGATCGCAGCCAGGTCGATGTGGCAATCGCCATATCCTGCCAAAAAAGCGGCTTCGCTCTGCGGCGCATGTCCATCGCCCAAAAAGAACATCAGGTCGCGTTCCATCGGCGCGAGCAGAGCCTCGTCCCAGTCGACGATATGCATGTCGGCTTCGTCAGAAATGATGAGGTTGGCGGCGTGCATATCGGCGTGGCAGATGACAAAAGGCCGCGCTAGCTGTGCGAGCTGTTCGCCCAAGGCGCAGTAGCGCTCTTTGCACAACGCAATCTCGTCAGCTTGTTCGCGCCAGATAGTCGCAACTTGCCGCGCGGCTTCGCTTTTGAATTGGCCAGTTTCCAAAATCCGTTCCACCATGGCGATGCTGGAATGCCACTTTACGCCGAAGACCTCGCGCTCGACAACTTGACCCAGCTGGCTGCTGACTGGCGCGTCATGAATGGCGCGCACGATTTCTCCCCAGGCTCGCCATTGCGCGGGCTGCAGATGCCTCCCCCATGCCGATCTGCCCGCAACAAAGGGGTACAGGATCAGCGAAAACTCCGCAGTGACAGGCGCGGACAGCTCGCCAGCCAGTGTCGCCAAAGGCGCGACAACCTGCTTGATGCCCAGGCGCTGCAAGCTATGCGGCACATGCAGAGCCGCCTGTTTCAGTTCGCCACGGCGCATTTTTGCGAAGTAGCGAGTCGTTCCAGCTTCAACGCGATAAGACCAAGCGCGCGAGTCGTTGCCTATCGGCAGAAACTCCAGCGCAGTCGGCGCAATGTCATAGGCGGCGCTGAGGACATTTTTGAGGCAGTGGTCGGGCAGGTCGGGTTTGCTCAGCATAGGCATGATTCGTACCACAGGGCTGCGAGCCAGTAAAGCGGGCAAGGCGCGCCGCTTTGCATAAAGAATGGGTTGAGGATTCGGCTTGCGCTCGGCAGGCTGGTTGAATCTTGCTATACTCAGTCAAGGTCTCAAATAGATCTGGCAAGCGAGCAGAGAGGCGATCCTGGCGGTGTCCAGCACAAGTGTCATGCAGTTGCGGGTGTTGCTGTTGAATGGCAGCACCTGGGAGCCCCTGTCTGTCATCACAGTGCCGCGCGCGATGAACCTGCTGCTGGCGGGCAAAGCCATCGCGGTAGAACAAACAGGCCAATACCTGAATACTGTGCGCGCCAAATTTGCCGTGCCATCGGTCATCGCATTGCGGTCGTATGTCAATGTGCCGCGCCGCAAATCGCACTGGAGTCGCAAGGGAGTGCTGGTGCGAGATCATTACACCTGCATCTACTGCGGCGTCCAGCTGGGCTCGCAGATGCGGGGGCGCGTCCTGACCAAGCGCGACTTCACGATTGACCACATCATCCCGCGCTGCCAGGGCGGCAAAGACACCTGGTCGAATACGGCTTGCGCCTGCGCGCGCTGCAACCACCGCAAAGGCAATCGTCTGCACAATGTCGCTGGCATGCGGCTGTTGTGGGAACCCAAGATGCCGCGGACCAGCTACCTGGTCATCGCGCTGGGGTCTGGTCCCGAAGTGTGGAAACGTTATGTAGAGATCTAGGCGCGCCAGATTACCCCCCGGACAGGGCTGGGGGAGGCAACCCCCACCCCAAACCCCTCCCCCAAAATGAGGGAGGGGCTTTTCACGCCCCATCAATCCACCTGACGGGGAGGGGCTGGGGGAGGGGTTGGCTATCCTCCTTCTTGACAGAATAGAATTTCTGTTCTATAGTCGGGTTGCAGAATGCCTTCACAGGGCAGCCCGGTCGGTTTCGCCGCGCTTGCCCACATCGGCTACGGGGCGAATTTTGATGCAGATGGGTGGCGAATTAGCGTGTTGCGCGGTCGTGCGCTTGACGGTGCCCTACCGAGAGGCGGCGCGTGGCGCTTACATCATCGTGTACATCTATCGCAATGGCTGGCTGGGCGTGGTATCGAGGCGCGACGGGCGCAGATACGATGTGCCCGCTTACATTTGCCGCGTAATTAAAAGCGCTGGAGCAGGCGCCTAGACGAAGTGCGCCAGGCTCATGCGGGCAGTCTGCGCGAGCAGCGAGCAGCCCATGATCGCCAAGAAAACAGCGCAGGCCAGGTTGATCCAGCGGAAGAGGCGCTGGTTGAGCAGGCGACGTCCAAATTCGACCAGCGTGGCGAAGAAGAAACACCAGCAAACCTGCGCAATCATGAAGCCGGCGAAGAAGACGAGCAGATGAATTGGCTGAGGATCCAGGAAGCCGATACCGATGATCGTGCCGCTCATGCCCACCCAAAAGGTGATATTCTGCGGATTGGACAGCGAAAGCATCGCGCCAGCCAGCAGATGATTCGCTTGCTCATCGCCCGCGCCAGCCATCTCAACATCCGCGCGCGAGGCTCGCCAGGCATCCCAGGCGAATCGCAACAGCAGGACGCAGCCGAACACGCCCAGCAGCATGGTCACCCAGCGATTTTGGAAGAGGATCGACGCGCCCAGCAGCGCGATGATCGCCCAGACGCCATCGCCCAGCAGCGAGCCCAATTCCACATGCAGAGCCGCCGTCCAGCCATGCGAGATCCCTCGCCGCAGCGATTCAAAACCGATGACGCCAGGCTGAACAGCAAATGCCAGAGACATAGCGAATGCAGAGAAAAATAGAACTTCCAAAGTGGCGGCATCCAGCGAAGATGGGCAGTCATGCCATCGTAACGCCCCAAATGCTGCGCCGCCTTGCGCATTTTCACCAAGTTATCTGCGCACATTTTGTACGAAGCTGACAGCATTCTGCCTATGCGCTGCGCTTGCGCCTACCACTCCTGCAAGATTGCCGCGACCACCGCTGCCTGGCGAGGCAGGCTGTCGATGATGATGTGCTCTTGCAGGGTGTGCGCGCCATCGCCATGCGCGCCCAAGCCGTCCAGCGTCGGGATGCCCATGGCGGCCGTGTAGTTGCCATCGGAGCCACCGCCACTTGCGCCTTCTTCCAATGTGATGCCGTGCCGGGCAGCAATCTCCGCCGCGCGCTCAAAGATGCCAGCTTGCCGTTCCATGGGTGGGCGGAAGCCGTGTCGCCGGCAGCGAACTACCGCGCCGGGCATCTTGGGGTAGAGGCTCCCCAGCGCCTGCTCGACGCGCTGCATCTCTGCGCTGGTGATAGCGCGCGTGTCGATGTGCGCTTCGACATGCGCCGGGATGACATTGCCCGCGCTGCCGCCAGAAACCCGCGTAACCGAAACCGATGTGCCATATTTGAGGTCGTTCAGCCCATTGATTTCCAGCGCTTGCTGGGCAAATTCAATGATGGCGTTGATGCCCAGCTGTGGCGCGATGCCAGCATGAGCGGGTCGCCCTTCGATGGTCAAGGTGAACTTTGCGCCGCCTTTGCGCGCCGTTTTGATTGCGCCGGCCGGGGTGGCTGGCTCCAACACCAGCGCCAGCTCGGCTTTAGCTGCCTCGGCTTCAATCACAGCGCGGCTGTGCGGGCTGCCGATCTCTTCGTCTGTGGTCATCAACAGCTTGACGGTCCGCCTCAGCCGGTTCTGATTGTGCAGCGACCGCAAGGCCTGCAAAGCGATGACTGCGCCAGCTTTCATATCCAGCGCGCCCGGCGCAAAAAAGCGCTGGTCTGCTATGTGGGCAGGCGCTTTTTGCAATGTGCCAGGCGGATGCACGGTGTCGATGTGACAGAGCACGAGAACGGGCTGGCCGGGCGCGGTCGGATTCCATTCCGCCAGCAGAAAATCCCCAACTTCGGGCTGTGGCAGCCGCTGCACGGTTTGCGCGCCGAACAAACTCAGCGCCCCTTGCAAATAGTCTGCCAACTGGTCAACCTGGGTTTTGTCGGCGGTGAACGATTCGCGCTGCACGAGCTCCCCAAGCAGATCCAACATGCCGTCTTTGCGGGCGCGGAAGTGTGCGAGCAGGTCAGTCATGCGGAGCCTTTCCACTGGCGATCACAATCATCCGTTCGCTTTCGTCATCATACTTGCCGCCTGCGTGATCGCCATGCACAGCCTGCACCTGGAATCGGCAGCGGTCTAGCAGCAAACGCAATTCTGCCAAGAAGAAATAGCGCAATTCGTGCGAAGCGATCAGCCGGCGCACGACGCCATCGCCATCAATCTCGTCGTAGACCCAGTCGACATTCAGCAGTTGCGCCGCCCGGTCCAGCCAACTGATCGATTGCAGCATGACGAGATGCCCGCTGGCGGGGTCGAGGAAGTTGCGTTCCCAGGTCAGCGCGTCGCTATTTTCGTCGGCATAGGCGGGCGCGGCGTTGGGCAGATCGATGACCAGCGCGCCATCGGCAGCCAGACAAGCGCGCAAGTTTTCCAGCAGCGACACTTGCGCAGCCTGCGATTTGAAGTGCATCAGCGCGTTGTAGCTGAGCAGGATGAGGCTGAACTGGCGATCAAAGCCGTGTGTTTGCGCGTCAGCCCGCACAAAAGACAGCCGCCCGCGCAAGTGTGGCTGGCTTTGAACTTTCTGTTCGAGCCGCGCCAGCATAGCTGGGTCATTCTCTATGCCATGGATCGTGTGCCCCTCGTTGGCCAGGTGGATCAACACCCGCCCCGTGCCACAGCCGACATCCAAAATCGCGCCGGGATACGCGCGCGCCAAGCGGCTGAACAATGCGAGGTCGTCGGTCTTTTCGCCCGTTTCAGCATCATAGAAGCGCGCCACTGCTGTGTAGTATGTGGACATGGCCATCAAGATTGACTGCGGGCGGACCCGTGGCTCGCGGCTATATTTTCCGTTCGCATGCGTACCCTGGCATCATTCAGTTGAGGTTCTGGAACAAGCCCGCCGCGCCCATGCCGCCACCAATGCACATCGTCACCAGGCCATAAGCGCTCTCGCGGCGTTTCATCTCGTTGATCAACTGCACGGTGAGTTTTGCGCCGGTGCAGCCCAGTGGATGCCCCAGCGCGATCGCCCCGCCATTGACATTGACGCGCTCTGGATTCATCTCCAGCTCGCGCATGACTGCCAGCGCCTGGGCGGCAAAGGCTTCGTTGAGTTCGATCAGGTCGATAGCGTCCAGCGACAGGCCCGCCCGCTGCAAGAGCTTGGGCACGGCTTTGATGGGACCAACGCCCATGACCTCTGGACGCACGCCAGCCACAGCAAAGCCCACAAAGCGCGCCAGCGGAGTCAAACCCAGCTGCTCGGCTTTGGCGCGCTCCATCACAATGACTGCGGCCGCGCCATCGCTCAGCGGGCTGGAATTGCCGGCGGTTACGCTGCCACCGGCTTTGAATGCCGGCTTCAATTTGGCGAGCGCATCGATGGTGGTTTCGCGGCGCAAGTGTTCATCGCGCCCCAGCATTTTCGTCACTTCGCTGGGCTTGCCATCCGCGCCGATGATGGTCTCTTGCCACTGGTAGGGCACGATTTCTGCGGCGAATGCGCCGGCATCGGTCGCGGCGGCGGCTTTGCGATGACTGTGATAAGCGAATTCGTCCATATCCGCGCGGCTGACGGCAAACTCGCTGGCCACCCGTTCGGCGGTCAAACCCATGCTCATGTAGACATTGGGCGCATGTTCGGCCATGTGCGGATTCGGGCTGAGGTGATGCCCGGTCATGGGCACAGACGACATCGACTCTGCGCCGCCAGCGATGACCACATCGGCTTGGTCGGCGATGATACTGTTGGCGGCCAGCGCGATCGTCTGCAAGCCGCTGGAACAAAAGCGATTGACCGTCTGCCCGGGCGTATCGACTGGCAACCCAGCGCGCAAAGCGATGACTCGGGCGAAGTTCATGCTCTGCGAGCCTTCTGGCATCGCGCAGCCCATGACGACATCGTCAATGTCATGCGGGTCGAGCGCGCCGTCGGTCTGGCGCAGCAGGTCGGTTATCACTGCGGCGGCCATGTCGTCCGAGCGGGCATTTTTTGTGCTGCCGCGGATCGCCTTGCCGACTGCAGTGCGCGCTGCCGCCACAATTACTGCTTCTCGCATGGGGGGAGTCCTTTCTTGCTGTTTACGCTATCGCTACAGTATCGCCGAAACTATCCTTGCGAGACTGTTCGGTTGCGCGCAGGTCAATTCCGCAATGGCTTGTTCGTCTGCAGCATGTGCAAGATGCGCGCTTGCGTCTTTTCTTCCACGATAAGTTGCAAAAATGCTTCGCGTTCCAGATCGAGCAGGTATTGCTGGCTGACCCACTGGGCTTCTGCCAAACCAGCGCCGCAAAGAATATGCGCCAGGTTGCGCGCGATAAACGCATCGTAAGCGCTGGCATAACCCGCCTCTTGGAAGCCTGCCACCGCCAGCAGCAAGGCGGCATAGGCATCGCGCCCGGCGGCATAGACAGGCTCGGGTTTGCGCGGCTGGTACGACTCGCTCAAGGCCAGCGCCAGCGCTTTCGCCTCGCCCAGCAGGTGCGCGCGATTCATCACGATCTTGTCATGCTCATTCAAGAATCCCAGCGCCAGCGCTTCTTTGGCACTGCCACTGACTTTGGCTGTGGCGATGGTCTCAAACACTGTCTGCAAGCCGGCCAGCACGCCTTCTGTGCCTGTGCGCGCCAGTGGATTGACCAGCCGCCGCAGCAGCTCTTTGCAGCCGCCGCCAGCCGGCAGCAAGCCGACGCCAACCTCCACCAAGCCCGCATATAGCTCGGCATGGGCGACCACCGCTGTGCCCGCCATGACCAGTTCTGCGCCGCCACCCAGCGCCAGATTGTGCGCAGCGACCACCACCGGCTTTTCGGCATAACGCAAGGCTTGTGTCAAATCCTGCAGGTCCACCAGCGCCTTTTCTATGCCGGGCACGCCGTCACTGAGCGCGCGCGGGTCGAGGTTTGCGCCGATTGAAAACCGTTCGCCGTCATTGCCGATGACCAGCGCTTTGTACTTGGCATCCGCCAGCAGTTCCAGGGCGCGCCAGCCACTTTCGATCAAGCCCGGCGTGATGCTGTTGTGCCTGGTTTGGAATGCCCAAAGCAGCGCGCCATCATCCATGTCGAACAAGCTGCCGTGGCCATTGCTATAGACTTCTGCCTCGCCCAGCGCCGAGACAGTGATTTCGCGCCGATCTTTCTCCAGCGGCACATAGGCTGCGCGCTGCGGGCAATAGTAGCTCGTGAACTGGCCGCCAGCATCGCGCGTATAGAAAGTTGCGTTGCCGTCCGCCAGCATGGTCTTGACCCAGTCGGCGACCGGATAACCGTCTTTTTCGAAGCGAGCGACGCTTTCGGCCACGCCGATCGCATCCCAGATCTCGAAGGGACCCAGCTGATGATTGAAGCCCCACTTATGGGCGTTATCGACATTGACGATGCTGTCGGTGATCTCGGGCACGCGCTGGGATGCATACGCCAGCAGGAATCCGTGCAGGTGATACAGGTAGCGCCCGCCGCGGTCATCGGCATTGATCAACAGGCGGATGCGCTCGCCCAGCGGCTCGACCTGGCGGTATTGCGTGACGCTGTCGAAGCGCGGTTTGCCCGGCGGCTCGTATTCCAGTGTGTCCAGGTTGAGCGCCCACAGCTCTTTCAGCCCGCCCTCGCGCCGCATGTGGTAGAAGCCCCGGCCTGTTTTGCGTCCCAGCCAGCCACGCTCCAGCAGCGCATCGGAAAGCGCCCTGTTGCCAGGGTGCATCAGCAGTTCGCGAGCAGGATCATCGGGGATAGCAGCATACAGATTGCGAGCGACGCCCACGGCGATATCAAAGCCGACCAGGTCATTCAGGTTGAAGGTGGCGGTCTTTGGGCGGCCGATAAGCGGACCCGTCAGCAGGTCGACTTCTTCTACGCTATACGCATGATCCAGCGCATAATTGGTCGCTTGCATGCCCGACATGGACATAAAGCGGTTGCCAATGAAGTTGGGCTTGTCGTTGCAAAGCACCGTGCCTTTGCCCAATTTCTCGCTGCCAAAACGCAGCATGAACGCGGCGATTTCCGGGTCGGTATCGGCATGGGGGATGATCTCCAGCAAGCGCAGATAACGCGGAGGGTTAAAGAAATGCGTACCCAGAAAACGGCGCGCAAATGCAATCGGCAGACCCGCGGCGATGCTGCCGATGGGCAAGCCAGAGGTATTGCTGCTTATGATGGCGTCTGCGCTGACGACATCCGCCAGGCGCGCGAACAGCGCTCGCTTTATTGCCAGGTTTTCGACCACCGCTTCGATCACCCAGTCGGCAGTGGCGACTTGCTCCAGATCATCTTCTATGTTGCCGATGCGGATCTGGTTGAGATCGGCTGAACTATAGAGCTGTGGCGGTCGCGCTCTGCTCAAGGCTTTGAGATTGGCAGCGACGATGGCATTTCGCTCAGAAGCTCCGGCGTCTGGGGCGCTGTCACGCGGCGGAATATCCAGTAGCAGGGTGTCGATGCCGCAGCCAGCCAACAAAGCCGCGATGCCGCCGCCCATGGTGCCGCTGCCGATGACCGCTGCCGTCTTGATTTGGTATGCCATCTATCCCTTCGCCTTTCGCCATTGCCGCAATCGTTTGTCATAAGAAAGGCAATATCTTTATCACAGAGAACACCTAGCTAAGACCTAGTTAATCATGCGCAACCGAGCAACACCGCTCATATTCGGAACATGTAGGGCTTGTCCGCTACTATAGCAAACTCGCCGGATTTCACCCCCATCCCCCGGCCCCTTGCCCCCATTGAGAGGGAAGGGGAGCTAGAATCGAGGAAAATCGTCGTTATTTCTGGTGTTTTCAGCAGCACCATACCGAATTCTCATGCGATCATTCGGCTTTAAGCCCCTCCCTCTTCATGGGCTGAGGAGAGGACATGTTTCATTCTACCCCATCCCCAGCCCTTCCCCATATCAATGGAGAAGGGAGACTCGTCGAGAAACCAGTGCAATACTTGCTATCTGCAAGAAATTGAGCATCAGTGTTCATTTTCTCTGCATGCGCTCCCCCTCCCTGATGCTTCGGGGAGAGGGTTGGGGGGTGGGGCAGGCCCTCACGTGCGCTCGGGCGCTCACCAGGGCAATTCGCTGCCGTCGTATTGGTAGAATTTGCCCTGGTCTGCCTCGGTCAAGCCGCCGATCAATGTGTGCAAGCCACTGCCCGATTCCTCTGGTTCGAGCAGCGCGCCCGCGCCGCCCATATCGGTTTTCACCCAGCCGGGATTGGCTGTGATGGTGATGATGCCCGCCATCGCTTCATCAAATGCCAGCACGCGCGCCGCCATGTTCATCGCCGCCTTGCTCATGCGATAGGCATAGGAATCGCCTTGCGTCCGCTGCATAGAGCCCATGCCCGACGAAATCATGACAACCCGCGGATTGTCGCCCGCGCTCAGCAGCGGCCGGCAGGCTTGCGTCACAATCAGCGCGGCCACGGCGTTGGTGGTGATGATCTCGCTGACATCGTCGGCGGACAAGCTGCCCATGTGGCTCGATTGATGTGCGCCTCTGGGATTGATGCCGGCGTTGTTGACGAGGATGTCCAGCGCGCCGGCTCTGGCTGCGATTCGCTCGGTCGCGGCGGTTATGGACCTCGCATCGTTGACATCCAGCTGCACGATGACGAGCCTGTCGGCAGCTTGCCCCGCCCGTTCTTTCAAGCCCGTAGCGGCAGACGGTCGCCGACAGCCAGCGAAGACCAGCGCATCGCCCGCGGCGACATATTGCCGCGCCAGCTCGAAGCCGATGCCACGATTCGCGCCTGTGATCAAGATTCTTTGCATCATAGTTCTCTACCCATTCTCCATTTGTTGCGATTGAACCTCATTCAAGTCTTCGTCCGTTTCAAGCTGGCTTAAACCTTCAGCGTCAAATTCTAAGAACTTAATCTTCTTTTGGTGGATGCCAATTTCGTTTTCAATCAGCAAGTCAAACAGTCTTTGCCCATCAATCAAAGTTATTGGAGCAGCGCCCTTTTCAAACGCAGCAATTCTCGCAGGCATTGCGAATCCACCAGTTGTAATGATTGTGGCACGAACTGCGTCAAATCGATGTAACGAGCCGCGGAGCATATCCAGCACAGGGCGTCCCACTCTACTCCGTTGTCGCTTTACTTGGATCACTTCGCGCACCCTGCTGATGCCAACTTCTAAATCGCCTACAACATCTACTCCTTTGTCATTACTTTGTTGTGTGACTTCGACATTTTCGTAACCCATCTTTTCAAGGAGGCGTTTAACTAGATGCTCAAATGCATAAGGTTCCATATCTTGAATATATTCCTTGAGATCTTTGCGTGCTTTGTCGCTTAACTTTTTTGCTAGGTCGCTGAGACCGAGGCTTGCTTCTCCAGGAGACCCATCGGAAGTTAGCTGCCGCAAATGCTTAAGTCCAATGTCAGTAATCTGGTAAGCATGCCCGATTCGCTCAATAAGTTTCCGTTCTTTCAGATGGCGGAATCGAGCGCTAAGCGCATAATCAATAGATGATGAGGCTCTCCAAGTGGTATAGGTCTGGCAGTATGTGGTAAAAGCACTAATCAAGTCAGAACGTTTGCAAGGACTCTTTTCTGCGATCTCGCTCAAGGCAAACAATAGGCCTTCACTTTTATCGATTTCTAGAACGATCTCGCTTTCGTTGTTTAGGAACTTCATTCCCTTCTCTGTAAGCCGAATCGTATCCTCTGTGAATAGCGCAAGATGGCGATTCTTGGCAAACATTCGGATATCCTGAGAATGTCGAGGATTGATCAGTTTGCCAGATTCTTGCCAAAGTCTCAGTGCCAAGTCCTTGCTCGTTCCTTCCAATCGTTCCGGAATCCATTCGTCAGGTTTCATCCAATTCACCTGGCTCTTTTGTGAACCAATTTGGGCCAAAATGTCGTTCATCATTGACACATAGCTCGAATAACGAGTCCCTTGCAGTATTCTGAGGAATTCTTGCGCACTCTCGTATGCTGGAATGTAGCCAGTCAGCGATCGGTTCTTCATTGAGTCCACGCCTCCATCAATCTAAGGAAGTGAGCGCCGCCAGTCATACATAGACAATGACTCGGCGTTTTTCTCGACATTAGACCGTTCGTCCGCGCCAGCTCGAAGCCGATGCCACGATTCGCGCCTGTGATCAAGATTCTTTGCATGGTCGCGCTCCTCCTCTTGCTGCAGAATTGACGCGCATGATACTGGACGACCGCCCCGCATTCCAGTCCAAGCGCGCAATACCATTTCGCGCGGCGGGGACTATACTACGGCTCGGCGACTGGCTGGGGACTGGACACCATGCGCGAGGGTTGGCGCGGCTGCGATTTGATCTTCTTCGATTGCGACAGCACCTTGTCCAAGATTGAAGGCATAGACGAGCTGGCGCGGCTAAAAGGAAAGGCGGCGCGGGTCGGCTTGTTGACCAACAAAGCGATGGATGGCGAGCTCGACCTGGCGGATGTCTATGGCAAGCGCCTGCAAGCCATCCGGCCCACCCGAGCACAGCTCAAAGCCGTGGAGCAGCGCTATTGGGAAACGCTGGTGGACGATGCGCCAGCAGTCATCGCGGCGCTGCAGAAAATGGGCAAGCGAGTTTTCATCATCAGCGGCGGGCTGATTGACGCCGTGCGCGGTTTTGGACGGCGGCTGGGTGTCCCGCCCGAGCAGATCCGCGCGGTCGAGCTGGAATACAACGAGCTTTCTGGCGACTGGTGGCGCTATCATGAGCCGGGCGCGCAGCAAGCCAAGACCTACCTGGCTTATGATGAAAGCCCATTGACCATTTCCGATGGCAAGGCGCGCATCATCGGCGAACTGGCATACGGACAGCCCGGTCGGCGGATGATGGTTGGCGATGGTTCATCCGACCTGGCAGCCAGCGGCGCGGTGGATGTCTTTGTGGGCTTTGGCGGCGTGGTGGCTCGCGAACGCGTCCAAACCGAGGCAGCGCTGTTCTTGCGGTCGGGCTCGCTCGCGGCGGTGCTGGCCCTGGCGGGCGGCTGGCGCGGTTGGAGAATGCTACAAGGCAGCCAATTCGAAGCGATTTATCGCAAAGGCATCACCCAGGCGCGGGATGCGAGCTTGCTGCGCTTCCGCGATGCATACCAACGCGAGCAGCTTATCCACGAGTTTAAGGACTTCACCCGCTTATGAATTTCGATGCAATCTTGTTTGATATGGACGGCTTGCTGATCGACTCTGAGCCGGTCTGGCACGAAGTCGAGGTCGAGCTGATCGAGGCTTGTGGCTATCGCTATGCCGAAGAAGTGCGCGAACTGGGCATTGGCATGCGCGTGGACGAATTCGCCGTCATCTTGCAGACGCACTATCCCAAACTCGGCGACTCGCCCGCGGCGATTGAACAGGCTATCACCGAGCGCATGCTGCAGTTGCCAGCAGAGCGCATCCAGGCGCGTCCGGGCGCAGAAGCCATCATCCGTTATGCCGCCGACAATGCCATTCCCCGAGCCATCGCCTCAAGCTCGTCGCAGGTTATCATCGAGCATTTTGTGCATCTGTTGGGCTGGGACAAATGGCTCCCGCAGCGGTATTCTGCAGAATTTGTGCCACACGGCAAGCCCGCCCCCGATATCTACTTGCACGCGGCTGGGCAACTGGGTATGCGACCGGCTCGCTGTCTGGCGCTGGAAGACAGTCGGGCTGGCACGAAGGCGGCTTTGGCAGCCGGCATGACCTGTTTCACCGTGCCCGACCTGTCCCATTCGACTCTGGATGACTTCGCCCAGCTGAACCCGCATGTATTCCGCAGCCTGGACGAGGCGCTGGACGAAGTGATCGAGAAGCGGCTCTTCGCATGACTCCAAAGCGAGTCGTCATCGCCACCGATTTGACAGCCGACAGCCTGGCTCTGCTGGAAGCTGCCGAGGACCTGGCAGTCACGGTTGTGCCGCCCAAGACCGCCCCTGTGCGCGAGGCTTTGGCCGAGGCCAGCGCGATCATCACGCGCTCGGACTTTCGGCTAGATGCGCCGCTGCTGGGTTACGCGCCCAAATTGAAGCTGATTGCGCGCATGTCGGCTGGCTTGACCGGCCTCGATATCGACGCCGCCACCGCCCGCGGAATCCTGGTCATGAATGCGCCGGGTGGCAGCGCAATCGCCGCCGCCGAGCACACCTTGACATTGATGCTGGCTTTGGCGCGCAACCTGCCAGCTGTGCATGAAAGCTTGCGCGAGGGCTGGTGGCTCTTCGACCGCGGCCAGCAGATTGGCAGGCAGTTGCACGGCAAAACTTGTGGCATCGTCGGCTTGGGGCGCGTCGGCGGGCGAGTGGCCCAGTTGTGTCTGGCGCTGGGCATGAATGTGCTGGCCTGCGACCCCTATATCCGCGAAGAGCAGGTTCGGGATGCGCGTATTCAGTTGGTCAGCCTGGAAGAGCTCCTGCGCGCATCGGACTATATTAGCCTGCATGTGCCAGCCACGCGCGAAACGCAGGCTCTGCTCTCGACCGAGTCGCTGGCGAGTGTCAAGCCGGGCGCTTGTATCATCAATACGGCGCATGGCGGCATCGTCAGCGAAGCGCTGTTGGCAGACGCGTTGAAAGAAGGCCGGCTGGGCGGAGTCGCGCTGGATGTCTGGAACGAAGAACCGCCGTTTAACAGCCCGCTAATCGGCATGGATGGCGTGATACACACCCCGCATATCGGCGACAACACAGCCGAGGCGCGCCAGGATTTGTCGCTGCAAATCGTGCGGCAAGTCATCGACGCCCTCGCCGATCGCGACTATCGCAATGTGGTCAATATGCCGCTGCTGCCCGGGCTGAGCTACGACGAAATTCGCCCCTATATGCAGCTGGCGGAGGGTATAGGCGCGTTGCAGCATGCCTTGGCGCGCAGCCCCATCCGCCGCATCGCCATCGAAATTATCGGCGAAGACATGAACGGGTTGATCAAAGCCATGACGGTGGGCATCTTGAAAGGCTTGCTCAGTCCTTTCCTCGGCGACCAGGTGAGTTATGTCAACGCGCCTTTGCTGGCGGCAGAGCGCGGCTGGTTAATCACGCAAGTCAAGGGCATCCAGATCAGCGAATACCGCAATGTCATCACCTGTCAGTTCACAATGGAAGGCGGCGAAGAAATCAGCATTGCCGGCGCATTATTCGACCGGCAGCAGCCCATGATTGTGCAGATCAACGACTATCGTGTGAACTTCGAGCCGCGTGGGCATCTGCTTATTATGGGCAGCTATGACAAACCGGGCGTGATTGGCCGGGTGGGCACATTGATGGCGCAGCGGGGCGTGAATATCGCCAGCTGGCACACTGGCCGCGCCGAACCGGGCGGCAACACCTTGACGGTGCTCAGCTTCGACGAAGACTTGCCAGAAGATGTCATGGAAACCTTGCGCGGACAGGACTTCATCCGCCATGTGCATCAACTGCGGATATGAGCGGGCAGAAACAAACAACTGTGCGCTATACTCGTGGTGCCAGTTCTAAGGGGTGCTTTATGAGTCCCGAACACAAGCTGGGCTTGCCGCTACAAGTCATACGCGAATACTGCGCAAAGCAGCCGATCCGGCGCTTGTCCCTTTTTGGCTCGGCATTGCGCGGGGAGTTGCGCCCGGACAGCGATATCGACTTGCTGGTGGAATATAACGCGGAGTCACTAATTGGCATTGACTTCTTCCAGCACATGGTCGACTTGGGCGAAATCATCGGCCGCGAAGTAGACCTGCGCACGCCAGAAGATCTGAGCCGCTATTTTCGTCAAGTTGTCTGTGAAGAGGCGAGGCCGATTTTTGAAGTCCGGCTGGGAGAGTGATTGCATAAGCCTGAGGATATACTCCGAGCGTGGCAAGGAGCTCCTATCACGAGGGCAGTTCATCATCAGCACGCCGGCGAGCCACAAGGAATATGCCAGCAACAACGGCAGCATCGGCAATTATGAGGGTCACACCTGCTTCAAGACTGCGCCCCGATACGATCACCAGCGTTGCAATGCCGAGGACGGACAGCGAAAGCACGAATCCCAAGATCATTCCCGTGTATTCGCGGCGGCTGTATGATTGCAGAATCTGCTTTTGAAATTCAACCGCATCATCGTGACGCCGCGTCACTTGAGCGACACGGTGTGCCAGCTGCCGATCTTCCATTTGCAGTCGTGCCTGCTGCTGCCGTTCAGCTAAACCCAGGATGCGGTCAAGGCTCCCTGGCAGCAGATGTTCGTATCTTTCGGCGAAATCAGGATGCGGCAACGGCCCTTCAAAGTACTGTTGAACCTCCGCTATTATCTGGAGATCCTTTTTGGGATCACTGGGAGCACTTGGCGACCCAGCAAGCTCCTGTGTTTCACTGGATTTCGAATTATCCGCAGTCCTCAAATTCGATTCGGAATCGTTCTGTAACTTGTTGTCATCTTGCACTGCAGCTACTTCTCAGCTAATTCTGATTCGTATCTTTGAATTGCCCAGCGCATGTCGTCTCCCACTGCCTTCCACACAGCGCGAATCGCGTCTCCGTCAGCTTTCCAACCGTCGTGTTCGCTTAAGAACCCCGGCTCGGTGCTGGATTGATCAGTCGGATTATCGTCGAAGGCGTACAACCCCCGAATCTCCTCCAACAACTCGCGATCCAAGCTGCCGCCAAAATCAACGAGCCTGGCGATGCCACGCAGAAATGGGCGCTTGGGCAAGTTAAGCGATTTCGTCAAATCGTTCTCGTTCATCACAACCTCCCCATTCAGCACAAATAGTATCCCCATAGACCTCCACTTGTCAAGCCAGCCGCGCCTAGTCCAGATGACTCTTGATGGCCAGCGCCACTTCTTTATTGATGCCATTGACCTGCGCCAGTTCGCCGATTGATGCCGAGCGGATGGCGTCTATGGAGTTTTCGAAGTGCTTTAGCAGCAGCTTGCGCCGTTTTGGACCGACGCCGGGGATAGTTTCCAGGCGGCTGGCCAGGCTCATTTTGCGGCGACGTGTGCGGTGGCTGGTGATGGCGAAGCGATGGGCTTCGTCGCGCGCTCGCTGCAATAGATAGAGCGCCTCGCCCCGACGCTCCAGCAGAATGGACTGCGCCCGGCCGGGCAAGAAGACCTCTTCGATGCGCTTCGCCAGCGAGGCGACCGGCACGCGTTGCCTCAAGCCAAATTCTTCCAGCACAGAGCTGGCCACATTGAGCTGCCCCACCCCGCCGTCAATCAGCAGCAAGTCGGGCAGCAGCCGCCAGGTTTCTTGCTTGTCCGATCCATCGGGCGCGAGTTCAGCTGTCGATTCGCTGGCGGTCTTCCAGCGGCTGAAGCGGCGGGTCAGCGCTTCTCGCATGGATTGATAATCATCGGAACCGCTGTGGTCGACGCTGCGAATGTTGAAGCGGCGATACTCGCTCTTGCGCGGCGCGCCACGCACAAAGACGATGCGGCTGGCCACGATGGCTGTGCCCTGCGTCGTGCTGATGTCATAGCATTCGATGCGGTTGGGGATGCGCGGCAGGCTCAACGCCGATTGCAGTTCGGCCATGGCTTGCTCGTGCCGAGTGGTATCGGCTTCGTATTGCGCGCGCATCATCTGCAAGCTCTCCAGGGCATTTTCTTGTGCCAGGCGCACCAGCTTGCGTTTGTCGCCGCGCTGGGGCACATGGATAGACACTTTGGAGCTGGCGCGTTTGTCGCTCAGCCAACTTTCCAGGATGCGCGCTTCTCCCACCTGGTCGGGCAAGATTAGTTCGCGCGGGATATTGCCGCTGCCGGCGTAAAACTGGCTGATAAATTGCTCCAGCACGACAGCGTCCGATTCGCCTTCGGTGTTGCTCATCATGCGCGAGTCGCTGCCGATGAGCTTGCCGTTGCGGATGAACATGATCTGCACGGTGGCATCGCGGTCTTCGCGGGCCAGGGCGATGACATCGTGGTCGGTCAGATTCTTGCCCACGACTTTGTGCTTGTTGGTGATGAAGTCGATGGCTTGCAGTTGATCGCGGATGGCGGCGGCTTTTTCGAAGTTGAGTTCTTTTGCCGCGGCGTTCATTTCGTTCACCAGACGCAGCTGCACGGCTTTGGCGCGGCCGCTCAGCACATCCATCAGTTCCTGGATCATGAAGCGGTATTGGTCGCGGCTGACAGCGGCGATGCAGGGCGCGTTGCACAATTTGATGTCGTGAAAGAGGCAGGCGCGCTCGTCTTGCCCATCGATGTCGCGGTCGCAGGTCAAATAGGGGAAGGCGCGGCGCAAGTCGCTCAAGGTCTTTTGCACCACCCACATAGCCGAATAGGGACCAAAATAGCGCGAGCCATCGTTGACGATTCGGCGCGTCGTTTCGACTTTGGGGAAGGCATCGCTCCAGCTGACGCGGATGTAAGGATAGCGTTTGTCATCTTTAAGCTCGATGTTGTAGCGGGGCTTGTGCTTCTTGATTAATGTTTCTTCCAAGATGAGCGCTTTGACTTCGTTTTCTGTGATGATGAAGTTGATGTCGTCGACCTCGGAGCGCATGCGCAGGGTTTTGCCGTTGCCATCGGCATGCGTGGTGAAATAACTGCGGACGCGGTTGCGCAGCCGCTTCGCCTTGCCCACATAGATTATCTTGCCCCGGCTGTTCTTCATCAGGTAACAGCCAGGCTTGGCGGGCAGATTTTTTAAGATGGTCTCGATATGCGCGGGTTTCTGGTACGACATTGGGCGACAGCAGGCTAACTTTCGCGGACGAACATCGCGTATAGTGTAGCATGATGCCGATTCTGCGGCGTGTTGGAGCTTGGCAATTTTGCGCCTTCCGCATGGACGCGCCAACGAGGATCTGGATGACACATATTCCCGTCTTGCTGGAAGAAGTCAGCGCGGCGCTGATACCCGGTGGCAATGCGCCGGCACGGGTTATAGACGGCACCCTGGGCGCTGGCGGGCACAGCCAGGCGCTGCTGGAGGCAGGCGCAGAAAAGCTGCTGGGCTGCGACCTGGATGCTCACGCCCTGCGGACAGCCCGGCAGACATTGCAAGAGCATGGCGACCGGACGCATATGTTCCAAGGCAGCTATTTGCGCATGCGTGATTACGCGCAAGAACTGGGCTGGGATGTCGTGGATGCCATTCTGCTGGATCTGGGCTTGTCTTCGCTGCAACTGGACGACCCCGCCCGCGGCTTCTCGTTTCGACACGCTGCGCGGCTGGACATGCGCTTTGACACATCTTTGGGCGCAAGCGCGTACGACCTCGTCAACAGCCTGCCGGGCGAGGAGTTGACGCGGCTGCTGTTTCGCTATGGTGAAGAACGACAGGCTCGCCGCATCGTCCGCGCCATCGTGGCTGCCCGACCGATCGGCACAACGCGCGAACTGGCCGAGCTGGTCGCCGCCGCGCTGCCCGCCCCCTTGCGCCGATCCATGCGCATTCATCCAGCCACGCGCACATTCCAGGCGCTGCGCATCGCAGTCAACGACGAACTGGCCACAGTCGAACGGGTCATCCCCATCGCCGTCGATCTGCTGCGTTCGGGCGGCCGACTGGCGATCATCAGCTTTCACAGCCTCGAAGACCGCATCGTCAAGCGGGCTTTCCGCGAGCTGGCGCACAGTCAGGCTGCTCCGCCGGGCATGGCCTCGCTGGGTAGCAAGCGCGCGAGCATCCGCCTCGTCAACCGCAAGCCTATCATCCCCAGCCAAACAGAGATCCAGCGAAATCCACGCAGCCGCAGCGCCAAACTGCGGGTTGCCGAGAAGTTGTAATCGCCGCGCTGGCAAGTTGCGCAAGCTGGCGATTCTGATACATTGGGATAGAAGCGGCGCGGCGACCGGTCGCGCCAGGGTGAGTCATGTCGCAAGCCTGGTTTCAACATACATTCAGCCGCCGACGCTTCCAGACGCAGAGCCAGGCGACAGCCATCGCCATCCTGAGTGTGGCGATTCTGTTGATTCTGGGCAGCTTGTATCTGTCGCAGGTGGCCGCTTTTGCCATTACGAATCGCGAAATCGAAGACCTCATCAGCCGCCGCGACGAGATCAAACAGCAGAACGAACAGCTCATCGGCGAGATAGCCAGCTTTCGCACCGTGCCGCGTTTGTATGCCCGCGCGGTAGAAATCGGCTTTCGCCCCGCCACCAACGACGACATTGAATACCTGGTCTTTGAAAGCTACAACCCAAATCTGCAAACAAGGTCATTCGCAGCCGCAGCAAGACACAGCGCCGAGCCAGCCGCATCCGATTATGACGAGACATTTGGCGGGTGGCTGCAAGCGCAATTTGATCACTTGCGCCGGCAATTCCAAGCATTCGGCGAGTGACGCATGCCGGGACAATCCACACAGCAAGCCACCATCCATGCGCGCCTGCCCATCGTGGCGCTCTTTCTGATCTTCCTGGCCAGCTTGCTCATCATCCATTTGGCGAACTTTCAGTTCTTCCCGCGGTCGGTGCGGCAAGAGCTGGAGCGCATCGGCAGCTCGATCACCAATACGACCCTGCGCATCCCGGCTGAACGCGGCATGATTTATGACCGTGATGGCGAGCCGCTGACCTTCAACATTATGCAATATCGACTCGGAGTCAGCCCCGACCTGGTCTTTGATGCCGAGACTTTGATGAAGCAATTGTCCGTGATCCTGGATATGGATGAAGTAGAGCTTTACTTCCGACTGACCAGCGAGAATGTTTGGGAGTTTGTGGCGGGACCCATCTCGGCTGAGCAGGGCCAGGCGGTTGCAGAGCTGGACGACATATCGCTGGGCTTGGAAGAGATACCCAGGCGCTTTTATCCACAAGGCAGCCTGGCCGCGCATGTCATCGGCATCGTATTGGACGACGGGCTAATCGGCACCCTGGGCGTGGAAGGCGCATACAACAGCACATTGGCGGGCCGGGTGATGGATTTGTCGGTCAGCAATGTGCCTTTCGACTTGCCCGAAGACCGGCCTGCCGAACAGCGCGGGCAAGATATCGTGCTGACGCTCGACCGCGATGTGCAATTCTGGATGGAAGTCGAGCTGGAGCAGGCAGTCCGGGAAAATGGCGCCTTCCGCGGCAGCATCATTGTCATGGATCCGCGCAATGGCGAAGTGCTGGCGCTGGCGAATTATCCTTCTTTTGACCCCAACCGCTTCCTGGAAATCACCGATCCCAATCTGCTCATCAATCCGGCTGTGCAAGAGACCTATGAACCGGGCTCGCTCATGCAGGTGCTGACGGCGGCGACAGCGCTGGAAAGTGGCGCCATCACCTCGCAATGGAGCTATAATGATGTCGGTTTGATCGAGATCGGCGGGCGCGAGTTTCGCAATCGCTTTTTTCGAGCGCACGGCACTGTCGATATCGCCGGCGTGCTGGCGCAATCGCTGCATGTGGGCAGCGCAACCATGGCGCTGGAAATGGGCGAAGAAGCATTCTACAACGGCTTGCGGGCATTTGGCCTCGGGCAAGCGACGGGCGTGGGCTTGTTCAACGAAGAGCAGGGCGAGCTGCGTCTGCGGGGCGATACCGGCTGGAGCGAAAGCGCTTTTGGGCTGAATAGCTATGGACAAGATCTGCAAGTCACTCAGATGCAGATGATCACCGCCTTCGCGGCCATCGCCAACGACGGCATCATGCGTCAACCGCATATCGTCCGCCAGGTGATTAGCGAAGAAGGACCCAAAGACGCGCGGCACAGCACAGTCCGGCGCGTGCTTTCGACAGAAACCGCCACCATTCTCAAAAATTTGCTGGTGCGCACAGTGCGCGAAGGCGCTCCCGAAGCCTATATGCCCAATTACACCGTGGCTGGCAAACCGGGCACCGCCCAGATCAACACCGCCATCGGTTATGAGACAGGACCGAACTCCTCGATCGTATCCTTCATCGGTTTTTTGCCGGCTGACGCGCCAGAAGTGGTGGCGATGGTCAAGCTGGACAGACCCGACGACTTTTTCGGTTTTGAAGTGGCTGCGCCGGTCTTCAGACGCATCGCCGACCGGCTGGTTATTCTGCTCGAGATCCCGGACGACGCGGTTCGGCAGGAGCTGCAAGCGGTCGAAGCCCGCCTGCGCGCGTCCCAGACGGAGCAAGGCTAGCTATGGAAAGCCAACTGCCACTGGCGCTCAGCATTGGCGCTGCGACATTCGTGCTCGGCATGATCTGGGGCGGTCCTTTCATTGCCATCCTGCGCCTGTTGAAGATCGGCAAGCAGATCCGCCCCGAGCTGCAAGACAGCAGCCACATCAACAAAGTCGGCACGCCGACCATGGGCGGCATCATGATCATCGTGCCGGCGATCTTGTTTTCGCTGGCGCTGAACTTGTCGCGCATCGTCGAAGAAGGCAGCGGTCGCAGCATCTTGCTGCCGCTATTCGTATTGATCGGCTTCGCGCTGCTGGGATTGATCGACGATTGGGCGGGCATCCAGACTTCGCGCGGTAACCTGGGAGAGGGGCTTTCGGGTCGGGTCAAGTTCGCTTTTCAGATCATCCTGGCGCTTTTTGCCTCGACCGTGATGTCGCATTTTGAATTCTCTTTCGCCAATTCTTTGACCCTGCCTTTGTTGCAAGTTACTGTCCCGGTGAATCCCGTCATTTTTGTTGTGATTAGCACATTTATCATTGTGGCCAGTTCCAATGCGACCAATCTAACCGATGGGCTGGATGGCTTGGCGGGCCTCATCACTGCCAGCGCCTACGCCGCGTATGGCGTCATCGCCGTCCTGCAAAATCAGATTTTCGTCGCCGAGCTGTGCTTCGTCGTTGTGGGCGCGTGCTTTGCGTTCTTGTGGTACAACGCGCATCCAGCCCAATTATTCATGGGCGATACCGGCTCGCTCTCGCTGGGGGCGACGCTGGGCGCGGTCGCAGTCATGTCGGGGCATTGGCTGCTGCTGCCCATCATTGCCATTGTGCCCGTGGCCGAGATCCTCAGCGTGATTATCCAGGTGACTTCTGCCAAGATCACGCGGCGCTTTTATGGCGTCGACTGGCGGCCCTTTTTGCGCACGCCCATCCATCATCACTTCGAGCTACTGGGCTGGAGCGAGATGCGCATCGTGCAACGTTTTTGGCTGATCGCGATATTGAGCGCGTTCGTCGGCGTGGCGCTGGCGTTGCTCTGAGCCTGGGCGGGGGTATGAGCGGACGCGATTATCTGGCCGGCAAACGTGTCGTCATCTTTGGCTTTGGCCGACAGGGACGCGCCCTGGCTCGCTGGTTGCCCACAGTTGGCGCGGATGTGGTTGTCACCGACAGTCGCAGCGCCCGGGAATTGGCTGTGCGCCGCCGCGACTGGAAAAGTGTGCGCTTTTATCTGGGCGGACACCCGGAAGATGTGCTGTTTGGCGCGCGTTTGATCTGCGTTTCTGGGGGTGTGCCGCTGGACTTGCCCCTGCTGGTCGAGGCGCGCGAGCACGGCATCCCCCTAAGCAACGATGCCCAGCTCTTCCTGGAGCGCTGCCCGGCGCCCGTCATCGGCATCACTGGCAGCGCTGGCAAGACGACGACCGCCTCGCTGGTGGCAGCTATCCTGCGGCAAGCTGGCTACACCGTCTGGCTGGGCGGCAATATCGGCAATCCCCTGCTCGAGGACCTGGCGAAGATCAAGCCGATGGACATCGTCGTCATGGAGCTTTCCAGTTTTCAGCTGGAGTTGATGGGCAGCTCGCCACCGGTCGCTGCCATTTTGAATTTGACACCGAATCACCTCGATCGGCATGGCAGCCTGGACAAATACGCCGCTGCCAAGTCGAACATATTGCGGCATCAACGCAAGCAGGATGTGGCGGTTCTTTGTCAGGACGACACAGGCAGCCAGCCTTTCGCGCCGTTGGTGGCTGGCGAATCCCTGCGCTTCAGCAGCTACGAAATGGTTGCGAATGGTGCCTTTATGCTGGGCAACCGGCTGTTGGTTGCGGGCGCGGCCAGTTTTGATGGCGCGGCGCATGTGGTTTGTCGGCGAGACGATATCTCGCTGCGCGGCGATCACAATGTGTCGAATGTGCTGGCGGCCTGCGCGATCACCGGCGGCATGGGCTTGGCGACCGACCGTCCCGGCATCGCGCCAGAGGTGATGCGCGCCGCCATTCGCGACTTTCGTCCGGTGGCGCATCGGCTGGAAATCGTGCGCAGGCAAAATGGCGTCAGCTGGGTCAATGACAGCATCGCCACCGCGCCAGAACGACTGCACGCAGCCCTGAAAAGCTACGACGAGCCACTGATATTGCTGATCGGCGGGGCAGACAAAGACCTGCCCTGGCAAGCGGCGTTGCAAGTTGCCCTGCGCAAGGCAAAGCATATCGTCGTCTTTGGAGAAGAGGGAGAAAAGCAGGTTGCCTCAAAGGTGATGCCCTTGCTCAGCTTGCTGCATCCGCGCCAGGGACAAGTGCTGCGCGCCGACACCTTGGCCGCTGCGGTCGAATGCGCGGCGCGGGTGGCGCTGGCGGGCGATGTTGTGCTGCTTTCGCCTGGCGGCACCAGTTATGACGTCTATGCAGATTTCGCCGAGCGCGGAAATCACTTTCGCCAGTTGGTAACTCAACTATAATGATGCGCGCGGGATAGAGGAGAGCGATGAGCGAGCAAACCAGCCCCGATGCGCGGTATCGGCGATTGCGGCGCAGGCTGCGACAACGCAGAGGCGTGCCCCTGGATAGTGGCGCCGGTCGTCCGCGCCGATTCTATCTGCCCCGCCAGCGCTTCCTGAACGCTTTTGACCGGCCGCTGCTGGCGATCGTGCTGCTGTTGCTTATCATTGGCTCGTTGATGGTCTTCAGCGCGACATTCGACTGGAGTCGCGCGACTTATGGAACAGCCAGCGGCTTCTTTGTTGAAGAGCACTTGCGCAATATCGGCTGGGCAATTTGGTGGATGTTTGTGTTCGCGCTGGTGGATTATCGCTTTTGGAAGCGATTTGCTGTCTGGCTGCTGCTGTTTACGATTGTTGCGCTGGCGGCGGTGCTGTTCGTTGGCGAAGAAGTGTTTGGCGCGCGACGTTCTTTTTCGGCGGGCCGCTTCCAGCCCGGAGAATTGGCAGAATTCGCCATTGTGCTCTATCTGGCGGCTTGGCTGGGCTCCAAGCGAACCCGGCCCGCCAGTTTGTTGTTTGGCTTGGCGCCTTTTTTGATTGTCGTAGGCGTGGTGGGTTTTCTCATCGTTCAGCAGCCAGATCTGAGTTCGGCTGCCATCGTCGTGTTGACAGCGGGCGCGATCTATTTTGTGGCTGGCGCGAACATTTTTCATCTGGCTGCCATTGGCGCGTTGTCGAGCAGCGTCGCGCTATTTATGCTGCAAGTCTTTCCCTATGCCCAGCGGCGGGTCGATAACTTCTTGGCCGGGCTGAGCGATCTGACACTGGCCGAATACCATACCTTGCAAGCCATCACGGCATTTTTGCGCGGCGGCTGGTTCGGCGTCGGCGTCGGACAATCCCAGCAGAAGTTTGGCGCGCTGCCCGCCCCGCACACCGACAGCATCTTTGCGGTGATTGGCGAGGAGCTGGGCGTATTGGGCGCTGCGGTTGTCGTTACGCTATTTATCTGTTTTGCCATTCGCGGCTTCCAGTTGGCGCGGCGGGCAAAAGACGATTTTGGCGCTTTGCTGTGCGTGGGCTTTACCTCTTGGGTGATCATCCAGGCGCTGCTGAATATCGCCGTGATGACGGGCGCGATTCCATCGACGGGCGTCCCGCTGCCATTCATCAGCTTCGGCGGATCGTCCTTGACTGTGGTGATGATCGGCGTAGGCTTGATGCTCAGCGTACAGCGGGTGGCGACACGCCGCATACCTATCTCGGAACGGAGAAGCGAGCTTGCGAATACTGATCGGGGCGGGCGGCACCGGCGGTCATATTTATCCCGCGCTGGCGACAGCCCAGGCTCTGCTGAGCGCGGGGGCTGAGGCGCACGAGCTGCATTTTGTCGGCGCGGTCGGTGGCATGGAAAGCAAGCTGGTGGCAGCCGCGGGGCTGGGCTTTGCCGGCTATCACGAAGTGCTGGCGGGTCCCGTACACGGGGTCAATCCACTGCGCATGAGCAGCAGCCTGCTGAAACTGGTGGCGGGCACGGGGCAATCGCTGGGCTTGCTGCGGCGAATCCAACCCCAGGTCATCTTGCTGACAGGTGGCTGGGCGAACTTGCCTGTGGCGCTGGCGGCAAAGCTGTACCGCATCCCCATTGTGATCTACTTGCCCGATATCGAGCCCGGTTTGACCATCAAGGTCTTGCGACGGCTGGCGCACGCAATCGCCGTTACCGCTGCGCCATCCCTTGCCTTCTTCCCTGACGGCAAAGCGGTGGTGACCGGTTATCCATTGCAAACCGACCGGCTGTGCGCAGACCGCGATCAGGCTCGCGCGCATTTTGGGCTGGACCCCGACCACAAAACATTGCTGGTCTTCGGTGGCAGCCGCGGCGCACGCAGCATCAACCTGGCGCTGGGCAACAGCTTGGGACGTCTGCTGGCGGCGGACCTGCAAATCATTCATATCACTGGCCAGCTGGACTGGCAGCGCGCTCAGCAGCAGTTGGGCGACCTGGCCGGGCATCCGCATTATCACGCTTTCGCCTATTTGCATGCAGAGATGGGCTTGGCTTTTGCCGCGGCCGACCTGGCGATCTGCCGCGCGGGCGCCAGCACCCTCGCCGAACTGCCGGCTTTTGGTTTGCCAGCCATTTTGGTGCCCTACCCCTACGCGTGGCGTTACCAGAAAGTGAATGCCGATTACCTCAGCCAGCGGGGCGCGGGCCTGCGGCTCGACGATGAAGACATGCGCTCAAAGCTGGGCGACCTGGTTTTGCAGCTGCTCAACGACGAGGCGCGCCTGGCGGAGCTGCGGGCAAATTCGCGCGCGTTGGCAAATCGGGACGGCGCGGACAATGTGGCGAAGCTGCTACTAAAGACGGGCAGGGACTGACAAGATGCTCGAGGCTGGGCAGCGCATACATCTAATTGGCATTGGCGGAGCGGGCTTGTCGGCGATCGCGCGGATCTTGCTGGGGCGCGGATTGCGTGTGAGCGGCTCGGACAGTCGCAAAAGCGCAATCACGCTGGCGCTGGCAAAAGAGGGCGCGCGAGTCGAGATTGGGCACGCTGCCGACTTTGTCTTGGGCGCGGATGCTGTCTTGGCGACATCGGCTGTGCCCGACGACCACATCGAGGTGGCTGCGGCGCGGGCTGTGGGCATTCCTGTCTATCGGCGGCGGCAATTCATGCGCGCGTTGCTGGGCGGCTTCGCTACCCTGGCGGTGGCCGGCGCTCACGGCAAAACCACCACGACGGCCATGTTGACGCACATTCTGCGCTGCGCCGGGCAAGACCCCAGCTACATAGTCGGCGGGACCCTGGGCAACACGGGCAGCAATGCGGCTTTCGGCAGCGGCGAGGACTTCGTCATTGAAGCCGATGAATATGACAATATGTTCCTCGGCTTGTCGCCAGACCTGGCTATCATTACCAATATTGAGCACGATCATCCAGATTTCTTCGCCACTTTCGAAGATGTCCGGTCCGCTTTCAGCCGATTTGCCGCGTTGCTCGGGTCCGCTGGTTTGTTAATCGCCTGCGCAGACAACCCGCCGGCTCTGGAACTGGCGGTCGCGCGGCGGGCGCAAGGCAGACCAGCCCTCACCTATGGCATCGACTGCGCATCAGCAGACTGGCGAGCGGTCGAACTGCGCTTCGCAGACCTGGGCAGCCAATTCACCGTGCGGCAGGCTGGCCTGGTGCGCGGGCAGGCGCGGCTGGGATTGCCCGGCCGGCACAATGTGCTCAATGCGCTGGCGGCGCTGGTGGCAGCCAACCATCGAGGCGTCAGCATCGAGCGAGGCGCAGAGGCTTTGGCGGGATTCATCGGCGCGGGGCGGCGCTTCGAGCTGCGTGGCGAGCGCGACGGCATCGCTGTCATCGATGACTACGCGCATCATCCGACAGCCATTCAAGCCAATCTGGAAGCGGCGCGGCGCAGCTACCCACAGCGACAGATTTGGGCGATCTGGCAGCCACATACCTACACGCGCATGCAGCAGTTTGCTGCTGAATTTGTCGCAGCATTCGACCAAGCCGACCGCGTCCTGGTTACGCCGATTTACGCAGCGCGAGAAGAGCCGATCGTGGGCATCAGCAGCCCGAACCTGGCGCAGGCGATCTCTGCGCGTTGCCCTGCCCTGTATGTGCCTACATTCGCCGCCGCCGCCGAGCTCATCCAAGACGAGGCGCACCGACCAGCAGCCGTCCTGATATTCAGCGCGGGCGACGCCAACCATATCGCCGAGCTGCTCTTGGGCGATGACACATGAGCGACGGCCTGCTGCGGGCATTCCCAGCCCTCCAGCGCAATCAATCTTTGGCGCGCTTCACAGCAGCCCGGCTGGGCGGTCTGGCAGATTACCTATACATCGCCAAAGACCCCGCTTACACCGACATCAAGCGCTTGCTGCGCGTAGCATGGGCGCAGGACCTGCCCGTCACGGTCATCGGCGGCGGCGCCAATATCCTGGTCGCGGACGCGGGCATTCGCGGGCTGGTAATCGTGAATCGGGCGGCGCGCATCGAGCCTTGCGGGACACGTGTGCAGGCGGCGGCTGGCACGAGCTTGATCCACCTGGCGCGATTTTGCCATGAACAGGCATTGGGCGGCCTGGAATGGGCGATCGCCGTGCCGGGCACTGTGGGCGGCGCAGTCGTCAACAATGCCGGTGCGCACGGCAGCGATATCGCCAGCAACTTGTTGCGAGCGCGCGTCGTAGAGCCGGGCAATATAACCTGGCTGGCGGCGAACGACCTGAAGTATGCCTATCGTCATTCGCTGCTCAAATCTCGGGCAGACCGGCGCTTCTTCGTGCTCGAAGCAGAATTTGCCTTGCAGCGAACAGATCGTGAAGCGATCGGCGCGAAGATGGCGCAGCACAATGCCTATCGCCGGCGCACACAGCCGCCTGGAGCCAGCCTGGGCAGCATCTTCAAGAATCCACCTGGCGATTTCGCTGGCCGGTTGATTGAAGCGGCGGGGTTAAAAGGCGAGCGCCTGGGCGGCGTGCAGGTTTCCCCGCGGCATGCCAACTTCTTCGTCAACCTGGACGGCGCCGCGACAGCCGCTGATTACTGGCGGCTTATCCGGCTGGTGCAAGCGCGCGTCAAACGAGCGAGTGGCGTGACGCTGGAATTGGAAGTGCAACTGCTGGGCGATTGGTGATAAATAGCGCGCCTGTATGTTTGCGCCATTGTTGCGGCAAGTGTAGACTTTAATGCGAAATGAGTTGCAGTTGCCAAAGGCAACGGCTGAAAGACGCACAGTGGCGAGTCATGTTCAAACGCAGCAGCGTCAGCCTGAGCGCGCGCCAGGTGTCTTGCACAGGGCAAGACCTGGGAGCGTTCCCAAACGTCAGATGCTGGTGTACGGCGATGGTAGCGAGAGTTACTTGCAATGGCGGGCAGCCAGCGCCGTGCTGTTCTTGCTGCTGGGCGCTTTGCTGGCGATATTTTTTATCAGCGATGTATTTTTTGTGCGTTCAATAGTCGTCCGAGGCAACGACCTGATGCCACGCGAAGAGATATTCGCTTATTCCGATATCGCCGATTTCCACATGTTCTGGCTCGACCCGGCGCAGATACGCGAGAATATTTTGCGCTCGCCATCGATAGCGGATGTGGTCGTCCAATTGGGCTGGCCCCCCGACTTGATCACCATTTTGGTCCAAGAGCGGCAGCCAGCCATGATTTGGTCGGACGCGGGCGCAGAAAGCTGGATCGACTTGCAGGGGCGCACCATGCCAGCCCGAGCCGAGATGCCACATGTGCCGCGCGTGAACCTGGTGAAAGACGACTATGCGGGTTCGCTGCCCAGCGCAGAAGACTTCAATGCCGACATGGTGCTGGGCGCGCTGCAGCTGATCGAGCGATTGCCGGCCGGCACCAACCTGGACTTTCATCCTGTGCATGGGCTTGGCTGGACCAATGAATATGGCTGGCAAGTGTGGATGGGCAGGGGTTCGGCGTCAGAAACGAGCGAGAAACTGCAGATGTACGAGGTGCTGGTGGCCGATCTGAACAATCGGGCGGTTGATATCGCCGAGCTGAATATCGCCAATCCAGACGCGCCATTCTACAGGGTATTGTGGGAGCGATAGAAGCTGATGGGCGATTTGGTCGTAGGCCTCGATGTAGGCACACACAAGATATGCACGATAGTCGGCGAAGTGCGCCCGGAAGATGTCTATGTCGTCGGCCTGGGCATCGAAGCGAGCGACGGCATGAAGAAAGGTGTCGTCAGCGATGTCGGCGCGCTTTCTGCCGCGATTGCCCAGTCCATCCGCAAGGCAGAAAGGTCCAGCGGTTATGACATCAATCGCGCTTTTGTGAGCGTGGCGGGCAGTCATATCTCGTCATTGACCAGCCGCGGCATGGCGACGGTCGTGGGCTCGCGCAGCGTGCAGACAGCCGACCTGGAAAAAGCCATGAGCGTGGCGCGCAATATCGCCATCCCCCACAACCGCGAGATCTTGCATGTCGTGCCGCGCAGCTACACACTGGACGGGCAAGAGGGCATCCGCAGTCCGCTGGGCATGCACTGCTTCCGGCTGGAAGTGGACGCGCACATCATCACCGCGTCGACAACCAGCCTGGCCAACCTGGAAGACGCGGTGGAATCGGCGGGTGTGCTGGTCGACCGGTTTATCCTGAATCCCCTGGCGGCTGGCGAAGCCGTCTTGACACCGCACGAACGAGAGATGGGCGCGGTGGTCATCGACATTGGCGGCGGCACCACCGATATCGCCATCTTCATCGACAACACAGTTTGGCATACAGCCATCATCCCGGTCGGCGGCAATCATGTGACGCAAGATATTACCTATTGGATGCGCGTGCCGTTTGGCCTGGCAGAACAAGTCAAAATTCAACGCGGGCACGCCGATATGCAAGCCGTCAGCGAATCGGAAGTCTTCCCGGTCGAGCCATTTGGCGGCGAGATTTTGCCCGTATCGCGGCGCGACCTGGCTATGGTGGTCGAGGCGCGCTTCGAAGAGATCTTCGAGATGGCGGAGAAAGAAATCAAGCGCTCGGGTTATGCTGGCTTGCTGCGAGCGGGCTCGGTGATCACGGGCGGGAGTTCGCTGCTGCCTGGCTATCGCGATTTGGCATCGCGCATTCTCAATTTGCCAGTCCGTCTGGCGCAGCCGGAGCGCGTAACGGGAATCGCCGATACACTGAAGAATCCTTCTTACAGCACGAGTGTCGGTTTGCTGCGGCTGGGGCTGGAGATGGACGCCATGCTGGAGCCCGACCTGGATGCCAATGTCGGCGTACCCGTGAATCAATGGGGGCGGCGAATGAACAACTTCTTGCGGCGCTTTTTGCCACAGGACGAATGAGCGGCGCTTTTTTTACTTCAGTATTGCCAGCAAATTGCTGTTTGTACTGATTGCGCGCATATCGATTGGGCGTACAATGTACGCGTGAACTTGGGAAAAGCGGCACAACGCTGTTGAATGGCGAGGGACATCATAATGGTCAATGATTTGATAACCGGGGAACATTTCGCCCAGATCAAGGTTGTAGGTGTCGGCGGTGGTGGCGGCAATGCCATCAATCGCATGATCAACGAAGGCTTGGGCGGCGTAGAGTTTATCGCGGTCAACACCGACAACCAGGCGTTGATGCTTTCCAAAGCCAAGACGCGCGTGCGCATCGGCGACAAGCTGACGCGTGGCCTGGGCGCGGGCGGCAATCCAGAGATCGGTCGCAAAGCTGCCGAAGAAAGCTCGGAAGACCTGCTCGAAGTCTTGCGCGGCTCGGATATGGTTTTCGTGGCTTGCGGCATGGGCGGCGGCACGGGCACAGGCGCATCGCCGGTCATCGCGCAGATTGCCAAAGAGCTGGGCGCACTCACCATTGGCGTGGTCACCCGGCCTTTCACCTTTGAAGGCACGCGGCGCGCGCAGCTGGCCAAGACAGGCATCGAAGCGCTAAAGAGCCAGGTCGACACACTCATCGTGATCCCCAACGACCGCCTGCTGCAAATGGCCGACAAGCGCTCGACCCTGCAGCAAGCGTTTTCGCTGGCGGACGATGTGCTGCGCCAAGGCATCCAGGGCATCTCGGAATTGATCACCGTGCCCGGCTTGATCAACCTGGATTTCGCTGATGTGCGTACGGTCATGAGCGAAGGCGGCGCGGCCTTGATGGCGGTTGGACGGGCGGCCGGCGATGATCGGGCGCGGTCGGCAGCAGAAATGGCCATCACCAGTGGCTTGCTGGATGTGACGATTGATGGCGCGCGCGGCATCTTGTTCTCGATCACGGGTGGCGCCGATTTGACGCTCTTCGAGGTCAACGAGGCGGCAGCTATCATCAAAGATTCGGCGCATGCAGAATGCAACCTCATCTTCGGCGCGCACATCGACGAAAGCCTGGGCGACGAGGTGCACATCACCGTGATCGCCACTGGCTTTGAACGCAGCCGCCTGGAAACCACCATGAAAGAAGCGGGCCAGCTGCCTATCCGCCAGTCGACGCCGCTGCCGCAATCAACGCCAGTACAGCGCCCGGTCTATGAAGATGTCGAAGTGCAGTCGCCCGGTCAAGGCGTCTCGGTAGGCAGTGGATCGCCATTCCAGCGGACACGCCAGACCCCGCCCTCGCCGGCGCCAGACGATGCCCGAACCTATGACAACATCGACCCCAAAAACACCGAGCTGCCCGCCTTTCTGCGCAAGCGAAATCGCCGGCAGTAGCCAGACTACAAAATAGTCTCCCCCTAGTTTGGGCGATCCAGCGGGTCGCCCTTTTTTGTTTTTGTCAAGCCTGTTTCCGCTGCTTTTCGTATGAAAAACTCAATGCAATGCAATGCGATTCAAACTAAAAAAGCCGAATCGCCGCTAGCCGATTCATGGCTTCGCGACCATAATTTGACTATCCACAGGACAGCAATCGGGAGTGGTGAGAAGCGTGGAGATGCCGCCATATGAACCCGCCTTACAACCTTGCCCCCTTAAAGAGGGCGGGACTGCAAAGCGTCGTAGCGCGCTCCTTCCTTCGTGTTGGGGGCGAGGCGCTGGGCGCTGGGCGCAGGCTTGTCCACTTCACGAAAAATCACCACTCCCAGCCAGCTGAAGAGCCCGAATCAATCTACAGATAAGGTATACTATGTTCGCCCAAGCACCCGAGATGCCAGACATGACACTAGCGCCCACCGGCGAAAACAAGCTGCACGAACTGGGCTACAAGATTTTCCTCGATCGCTATGCCCAGAAGGATATGACGCGCGCCAGCCTGTCTATTGGCGACACGGTCATTGTGGTTGTCGACCCCAAGACCGGACAGCGCGAGATCGGCTCGATCACTGCGCTCGACTTGCCCATGGTCACCATAAAATTGCTGGATGGCGAAGTGGTCGAGCGCGACTTGCAGCATGTGGACAAGCCGCTCGAAACCGAACCCAGCCAAATGATGGACCGCGTGGCCCGGGGCGTGGCCGCTACCGAAGACGGCGAGGCGAAACAAATCGAGTGGACGAGGAAATTCCGCTGGCTGCTGGACGACTGGAAGTTCGTGCCCGGCGGGCGCATCTTGACCGCGGCCGGCACCGACCAGGACCTGACTTATTACAACTGCTATGTCATCCCGTCGCCGCAGGACTCGCGCGAAGGCATCATGACGACACTGGGACAGATGACCGAGATCATGTCGCGAGGTGGTGGCGTCGGCATCAATCTCTCGACCCTGCGACCGCGGCATGCCTATGTAAAAGGCGTAAACGGACGGTCCAGCGGGTCGGTCTCTTGGGGCGGCTTGTACAGTTTCGTCACCGGGCTCATCGAGCAAGGCGGCAGCCGGCGCGGCGCTTTGATGCTGATACTGAATGACTGGCATCCAGACATCTTCAACTTCATCGGCAGCAAGCGGCAGGCTGGCAATATCACCAATGCCAACATCAGCGTCGGCGTTTCTGACAAGTTAATGGCGGCGGTGGAGGCCGATGACGATTGGGAGCTGGTCTTCCCAGATACGCACGATCCAGACTTCGATGAGCTTTGGGATGGCGATCTGGATACCTGGATGGCGACCGGGCGCAAGGTCACGCATCACAAGACCATCAAGGCGCGCGAATTGTGGGATGCGATCATCGAAAGCGCCTGGGCCAGCGCCGAGCCGGGCGTCTGGTTCCGCGAGCGCAGCAACAAGATGGCGAACAGCTGGTACTTCAATCCGCAGATATGCACCAATCCCTGTGGCGAACAGCCGCTGGGCGCTTTTTCTGTCTGCAACCTGGGCGCAATAAACTTGTCGAAGTTCTATGACGAGACCCAGCATGCTGTCGCCTGGGACGAGCTGCGCCGCACGGTCGCCTTTGCCACGCGCTTTTTGGACAATATCATCGACACCACGCCCTATTTCTTTGAGGAGAACCACAAAGTGCAGATGTCAGAGCGGCGTGTCGGGCTGGGCACGATGGGAATCGCCGAATTGATGCTGAAGCTGGGCGTGCGCTATGGCAGCGACAAATCGGTCGCCGTCATCGACAAAATCTACCGCGAGATCGCAGTCACGGCCTATGAAACATCGAGCGATCTGGCGCAGGAAAAAGGCGCCTTCCCCATGTTCATCGCCGAGATGTTTCTTGAAAGCGGCTACATGCAAACGATGCCACTTGAATTACGCGAGAAGATCCGCCGCGATGGCATTCGCAATGTCACGCTGCTGACACAAGCGCCGACCGGCACCACCGGCACGATGGTCAATACCTCGACCGGCGTCGAGCCCTTTTTCTCCTGGGTTTATTATCGCAAGAGCCGTCTCGGCTTGCACGAGGAGCAGGTGCCCATCGTCAAAGAGTGGTACGCTGCCAATCCCGCCGCCGACTCCCTGCCCGAGCACTTCGTCACTGCGATGGACTTGTCGCCCAACGAGCATATCAAGGTGCAAGGTGCCTTCCAGCGCTGGATCGACAGCGCCATCAGCAAAACTTGCAATGTGCCGAGTGACTACAGTGTCGAGCAGGTCAGCGAGTTGTACAAATACATGTACGAGCTCGGCTGCAAGGGCGGCACCATCTATCGCGATGGCAGCCGCGACGAACAAGTGCTGATGCTCAAGGGCGATGAGCGCGCCGAAAGCGAAATGGCCGGGCTGAAAGAGAACGCCTCTGCCGAGCCCGCCACCACGCCGCATCGTGTCTATCCGCGCCCGGACAAGCTGCGCGGCACGACCGTGGCCACTCAGACGCCCTTTGGCAAAGCCTACATCACCATCAACCGCGATGAAGATGACAACCCGTTCGAGGTCTTCGTGGCCATAGGCAAAGCCGGCAGCGATATCCAGGCCGACGCCGAGAGTCTGGGCCGGATGCTTTCGCTGTTGCTGCGCAGCACCGCCCCGCCCAACCGCCGCGAAATGATGAAGCTGATCATCGAGCAGCTGCAAGATATCGGTGGCGCGAGGCCGATCGGCTTTGGACCCAAGCGCGTGTTGTCGCTGCCCGATGCCGTGGCGCGCGTGTTGCAGGTCGAATTCTTCCCCGAAGAGTCGCTGCAGCAACTGGGATTGCCTATCACAGCATCGTCAGAAGCGCAGCAGCCGGCGATCAACGCATCGTCAGAGGCGAATGCGGCCATATCCGGCGCGGACATGTGCCCGGAGTGCAATATGATCACCTTGGTGCGCGCCGAGGGCTGCCGCAAGTGTGTGTATTGTGGCTACAGCGAATGTTGAGACTGGGCGCGCCAGCCAAGTCATGCGCTCGCCCGCCCTTCCCTTGCTTGAGCGTGGATTTCCTCAGTCATTGCGGCGCGATGCGACGATGAATGGCCCCTTGCGCCAGGCTAATCGGCCACGGACATGGCCCATTGCCTGCGTATGAATCGGGCGAAGGAGAACGACAACATGCGCGACTACATTTGCATTGGCGTGCCCTACTATTTGGGCGAGGCGCTGGCAGAACGGCGCGAAGTCGCAGCCCTGCGCGATAGGGGCATCGCGGCTGAGCTAGACGCCGAATGGGTGGACATCGCGCCGGACTTCGCCGCGCACAAAAACCCGGTTGTAGCCGTCAACCGGGCGCTGGCAGAAGCGATCCAAACACATGCGCCAAAGACGCCCGTGGTCTTTGCCAACGACTGCACCAGTTGCCTGGGAGTGGTGAAGGGCCTGGAGGCGCAATCGCCCGCCATTCTGTGGTACGACTCGCACGGCGACTTCAACACGCCAGAAACGACACCCAGCGGTTTCTTGGGCGGCATGCCCCTGGCGGCGCTGGTCGGTCGCGGCAACCAGCAGCTGATGCGCGGCCTGCAGCTTGCGCCAATCGCCGAGGCGGACATCGTCATCAGCGATGTGCGCAACCTCGATCCACAAGAAGGCGTGATGCTGCGCGAAAGCCAGGTCGCTATTCATGAGACACTGCGGGAATTGGACGCCGCGCCCCTGCCAGACAAGCCGCTCTACATCCACTTCGACACCGATGTGGTCGACTGCGCCGAGATGCCCGCCATGAGTTATCCCGAGCCAGGCGGACCCACACTGGACGAGAGCATCGAGTCGCTGGGCATCGCGCTGGCAAAGAGTCGCCTTGCCGCCGTTTTGTTCAGCTTGTGGAACAGCACGTTGCCCGGCGCGGACGAAGCCATGTCCGCCACCTTGCGGCTGGTGCGCACCTTGAAGCAAAGCGCCGATTCACAATAAGGCGCGCATTCTGCCAGCGCAATCGCATTAAATTGTTTATATGCCACCGAGGCACAGAGGCACAGAGTCTGGTTTGGTAAGGCAGAACAATTCGGAATCCTTGTTGTACTGAGGGCGAGCTGTCAGCCACCCAAAGTTAAATTGAACGCTTTTCTCTGTGTCTCAGTGCCTCTGTGGCAAGGATTTGTTTCATTTGGTCGCTGGCATCATGGATTTCGTTTTGATGAGATTGCCCTGCGCAATTTGTAGCAATGCCTTGCAGGGCGGAGAAAAAACGCGTATGCTGTGCTGGCGCGCGAGCAAAAAACGTTGAGGGAAGTGGCGCTTGTACAGCGACAACGAGATTCTGTTTCCGCATTATGCAATCCCCGCCCTGCGCAACACGCGGTGTGGTAAATGGGCGCAGCTTGTCGATGAGTTGGAAGGCAAACCAGAAACCAGCCCCGAGGTGCTCGGGCTGATGTCGTTGATGATCGACCTGAACGGTTGCTTGTCGTGCGAAACCGACAGCTTCAGGGCGATGCGCGGCTGCACAGCTTGCGCCAAACAGACACTGCGCAGATGCAAAGACAGCGATGAAGACTTGTTGCGATCGGTTCAGCAGCGCGTGACACACATGCGCAACGACGACCCGGGCGCGGAGCAATGACAGGCCATTTGCGACTGCCTGTTGACAGCCAATGGCGCGCTGTGTTACGCTATGGCTTCGTGGCGTTTGCCGCGTGTCTGATGGATGTCGCATCGTAATGAAGGGTCGTGCAAAGATAGCGAGTTCAGGTCTGCGAATCAACGGCAATATCCGCGGTGTACGCGAAGTTCGCCTGATCGACCATGCCAACAACAATATCGGCGTTGTGGGCATCAGCTATGCCCAGGAGCGTGCAGAAGCCGCTGGCTTGGATCTGGTCGAAGTGGCGCCCAAAGCCCGTCCGCCCGTCTGCCGCATCATGGATTATGGCAAGTTTCAATACGAGCAGCGGCGCAAGGAACGCAAATCCAAGAAGAACCAGATTAAGGTAACCGTCAAAGAGATCCAACTGCGACCCAAAACCGACGAATATCATTTGCAGTTTGATATCAAACGCGCCGAAAAGTGGTTGCAAGAAGGCAAAAAGGTGAAGTTCCGCGTGCGTTTCCGCGGTCGCGAAATCACGCATCAATATATCGGACGCGATCGACTGGGCAGGATAGAAGAAGCGCTTAAGGATGTCGGCGTGGTGGAGCAGCGCCCCAATATCGAAGGCAGAGACATGCTGATGATCCTCGCGCCGACCAAGGAATACAGACAAAGTTCGGAGAAGCAATAGTGCCACGCAAGAAAAAGAGCACAAAGTACAAACTGAAGACGCACAAAGCCACAGCCAAACGGTTCAAAATGACCGGGACAGGCAAGATCGTCCGCACCAAAGGCGGCAAGAGTCATCGGCGTCGCATGTCGGCCAAGCGCGTGCGCCGTCAATGGGACAAGACCATGCAGGTCGGCGAAAAAGCCATGCAGCGTCGCATCCGCCGCCTCGCCCCCTATCTGGGCAAATACAAAGCCAATCCGCCCGCCTAACCCAGCGCTACTCACGGAGAATACGCAATGGCCAGAACACGCACCGGCTTCGTCAGACGGCGCCGACACAAGAAAATCATCAAGATGACCAAAGGGCAATGGGGCACGCGCAGCAAGAACTTCAAGCGCGCCAACGAAGCCATGATGCGCAGCTTGTGGTATGCCTACCGCGACCGCCGACAACGCCGCCGCCAACTGCGCCGCTTGTGGATCCAGCGCATCAACGCAGCCGCGCGTCTCAATGGCCTGAAGTACAGCCAGTTGGTCTATGGTTTGAAGCGCGCTCGTATCGAGCTGGACCGCAAGAGCCTCGCGCATCTCGCTGTGCACGATGCCGCCACCTTCAGCCAAATCGCCGAAGCAGCCCGACAGCATCTTTAGGGCGCAGCAACAACTAGCCAGTCAACCGTACAAAGGGTCGTTATAGATGACCCTTTTTGTATTTATGGTGGCGCGGCATGCAGCCAATCAGCAGCCTACATAACAAGCGCGTCCGCCATGTGAAGGCGCTGGCAAGCAAAGCGCGACTGCGCCGCAGCGAACGCAAATTGATCCTGGAAGGCGACCGGCTGATCGCCGATGCGCTCGCGCGGGGCGGGGCTGCCGAGCTGGCTCTGTATGCCCCACAACGCGCAGATTATGGCGTCATCGCGCAGCTGCAAAAGCGCAAGTGTACATTGCTGCCGGTCACCGAGTCGATCTTGCGACATGTCAGCGATACGCAGCAGCCACCGGGCATCCTGGCCGTTTTTCACATGCCCAAGCCAACTATCGCCCAGCCCTGTCGGCGCGTGCTGATCTTGGACGCCATCAGCGAGCCGGGCAACCTGGGCACAATCCTGCGCAGCGCTTCGGCCGCGGGCGTCGAGCTGGCGATCCTGGCGCCAGGCTGCTGCGATGTCTACAACGGCAAGACACTGCGCGCGGGCATGGGCGCTCATTTTCGACTGCCCATCGTGGAAGCAAGCTGGAGCGAAATCGCTGACTTCTGCCGCGAACTGCGAGTCTATGCGACGCGCGCCGCTGCCGATTGCCCGTATACAAACGTCGACTGGGCGGGCGACTGGGCGCTGGTCTTGGGCAACGAAGCGCACGGGCTCAGCCAGGCGGCGCGGCGGTTGGCTGTTTGCGAGATCGCCATCCCCATGGCGCAAGCCAGCGAATCGCTGAATGTGGCCAGCGCGGCGGCTGTCATCTTGTTCGAGGCGCAGCGACAACGTTTGCGCAGCGACTCTACCCTTGTCGGCGCGCTTGCTGTAGACTAAGCCGCGTTCAACAAGCAATCAGAACTGGGTGAGACATGGCAAAAGAATATGATGTCGTCGTGTTGGGCGCGGGACCGGGCGGTTATATCGCTGCCATCCGCGCCAGTCAGCTTGGGCTTGCGACCGCCATAGTCGAAAAGAAGTATTGGGGCGGCGTCTGCCTGAATGTCGGCTGCATCCCCTCGAAGGCGCTGCTGCGCAATGCCGAGCTGGCGCAAATCCTCACGCGCGAAGCCGACCAATTTGGCATCAGTGGCGACTTCACGCTGGACTATGGCAAAGCCTTCAAACGCAGCCGGCGCGTCTCCAATGGGCTGACCAAAGGCGTGCAGTTCCTCATGCGCAAAAACAAGATCGCGACTTATGCAGGCTGGGCGACTATCGAGGACCAACACAGCCTGCAGGTGGCCAAAAACGACGGCAGCAGCGAGACACTCCTCTTCAAGCACCTGATCATCGCGACCGGGGCCAACACGCGACTGCTGCCTGGCACGACATTGAGCGAGCGCGTGGTTACCTATGAAGAGCAAATCATGCAAGATTCGTTGCCAGCCAGCATCATCATCGCGGGCGCGGGCGCAATCGGCGTCGAATTCGCCTATATCATGGCGAACTATGGCGTTGAGGTTACCCTGGTCGAATATATGCAGCGCATTCTGCCTTTGGAAGATCCTGATGTCAGCGCCGAATTGGCGAAGGCATTCCAGAAGCTGGGCATCAACATGCTGGTCGGCACAAGCGTGCAGACCATTGACGAGGCGGCAGACGGTGTCGTGGTCGTGGTGAAGACAGCCGATGGGCAGCAAGAGACGCTACAAGCCGAGCGAGCTTTGCAAGCGATTGGTTTCGCGCCGCGCGTGACCGGCTTTGGGCTGGAAAAACTGGCTATCGGGCTGAACGAGGCGGGCGGCATCGAGATCAACGAGCACATGCAGACCAACCTGCCCCATATCTACGCTGTCGGCGATGTCACGGCCAAGCTGATGCTGGCGCATGTGGCAGAAGTCATGGGCGTGGCCGCGGCCGAACATATCGCCGGCGCAGACAGTGTGACGCTGGAATTCGACATGATGCCGCGCGCAACCTATTGTCAGCCGCAAGTCGCCAGCTTTGGTTATACCGAGCAGCAGGCAAAAGAGCGCGGCTATCAGATCAATGTGGCGAAGTTCCCCTTCCAGGCGAATGGCAAGGCGCGGGGATTGGGCGATGCCAGCGGCTTCGTCAAGCTCATCAGCGATGCCAAGTATGGCGAGATTTTGGGCGCGCACATGATTGGGCATGATGTAACCGAGCTGCTGCCAGAATTAACCCTGGCGCGGTCGGCCGAACTGACGCCCAGCGAAATCGCGCGCAATGTGCATGCGCATCCCACCCTGAGCGAGGCCTTGAAAGAAGCGGCGCATGGCTTGGAGGGCAGCTTCCTAAACGCCTAGGCCAGCCAGCAATCGACAAGCAAGCTGGTATAGCGCAAGACGCCGTCCTGATTGCGCTCGTCGTGGGCAGCAGAGCGGCTGACGAAACCATCGTCCGCGCTCCAGGCCTGGCTGTGGAACGCGCCAGTGGCATCAAAGGCTTCCAGCAAGGCAAATTCATAACCCTGCGCTGCGATTAACTGGCTGATGATTGCTTGCGTGTACAGCATTTTGTGGTCGTCGGCCCCGGCACCACTGCCACCGGGACGAACGCTATCGATGTAATCGGGCGATGGATGGTTGCCATCGGGCACCGCGATGCGAATGCGCCCGTCCGCTGCCAGAAAGTCGCGCGCGCTGGCCAGAAAGCCGCTGAATTGCGCAGCTGTCAAATGCTCGAAGACATGTTCAGCCAGCAGGCGGTCGATGCCAGCCTTTGGGAAGAGCCGCCGCCAATGGCTCTGTCTGGATATATCAAATGCGGGGATGTCTGTGGCGATCCAGCCCGAGTAGCGCGTCTGCCCGGCGCCGATGATGATCTTTACCGGACATCCCTGTGCCCGCGCATTCACCACTTCCGCGCGGATGCGGCTTTGTTCGGCGCGATAGGCTGCCCAGCGGCGGACTCTGCGCAGCGGCGGCGCATAGACTGGCTGCAGAAGGCGCTTGAGCGGCACGGGCGCTACCTTTCCACCGTGAAATGCAGAATGGGCAGAATCGCCCCCGTCTCGCCACTGGTCAAGTCCACGCCGGTCACCTTCGATTTGCTGTTGCGATCATAGACGATGACCACAGCGCGATAGTCGGCGGGCGGCAGGTGGTCGGTCGGCAACTCGGCGGCATACCATTTCAAGATATTGTCGTACAAATGGCGGTCGATCTGGGCGACATTGCGTTGGTCGGCCGTCAAAATCTGCAGCGAGACATTGTATTGCTGGGGTTGCGCTCGGCTTGCCACTTCCCAGCCGGTTATCAGGCGCACGGTCTGCGCCGCATGGTCATATTCGCCGAATTTGTCGACGATGCGGATGCCATTGACATAATGAACAGGCTGATAGGCTCGCTGGCACGATAGCCGTTTGTCAACATGCCGTTGGACGAATAGCCGCGGCTGGTCGAGCACGGTGCCGCAAGCTTCGTACCAGTGGCTTAGGCCTTGCCTGGTCGGGTCGAGGCTGGCTGGCGGCGCTTGCGGGTCGTGCATCAGCAGCAGATAGGGATTGTTTGCCAGCCGCTCCCCTAGCCGGGCAGCCAACTGGTCGGTGGTCCAGTCGCTGGGGATGAGCGTGCCATCAACGCCAAGCAGGGTCTCGAAGTAATAATCGGCTGTGCTCTTGCCTTGCTTGCTGGCGTGGTTGACGAAGTTGGCGTCGGTGAAGCCGACCACAAAATCCTGCGCTTGTGTCGGTCCGCGCAGCGCCTGCACTATGGTCTCCAGCGGCGGATACAGATGCACCGCGTAGACAGTGCCTTGATGCGCCAGATAATCGTCAACTTGGCGGAAGCCAAATCCAGCTGCGGCATAGACCGCCAAAAACAGCGCTGCCAGCCAGCGCCATTTGATGCCAGCCAAGCCGCCACCTAAGGCCAAGACCAGCATGCCCCAGGTCAAGAAAAAGTAGCGCGAACGCCGCAGCGGAATCAAGCCCACCCATTCATTGGCGACCAGCAGAATCAGCAAGCTACCGCCAGCCAGAAAGAGGAAGGGCAGCAATCGTCGGCGGTACGATGCGCGCATGGCGATCGGCAGGCAGGCAAAAGGCATCAGCAACAGCCAGGGCTGCCCGTTGCCCAGCAGGCGCAGAAAAACTGACAAGGCTTGCGACAAAGGCATGGCATCGGCGGCGGTATCAAACCGGGTGGTCAGCCCCTGCAAGGTAACCGGCAGCCAGGGCAAGTAGAGCAACGCCGCTACCAGCATGGCCAAGCCGACCCGCCAAAACAACTGGGGACGCCGCAGCCAGCGCAAATGCCACAATCCCAGCGCCAGCAAGAAAATGATAGAAAATGGCTGCGCATACAGGCTTAGCGCCGCACAGCCGATTAAGCCCGCCCAGTGATGACGCCGCGGCACAACATCCCGCCGCGTGATGGTGAGGTAATGCCAGACCAGCGCCGAGAGCAGCATGAATTGCAAGGTGTACATGCGGATTTCGTGAAAATAATCCAGCCAGAAAGCATTCAGCGCCAGCAGCAAACAAGCGTATAGGCCGGCCCGCGCATCGATGAAATCTGCGCCCAGGCGATATATCCAGGCCAAAGCCAGCAACCCGCAGAAGAGTGGCAGCGCGCGCAACACCACCTGATGCCAGCCCATCAGCGCGCCCCATAGCGCCAGAATCTCAAAGAATAGCGGCGTATGTTTCGGGCTGTGTGTTTGCACCGAGTCGGCGATTTCCAGTGGCGTAAACCCGCCGTTTACGCCGCCGGCATGGCTGATCGAGGTCAGCTCGTCAAACCAGATCAGGTCGCCATTCAAGCCCGGCGCAGCCAGCAGCAGCGTAAGCAGCAGCAACGGCAGCATGGGCAACCAGCGCGTGGACAGGGTCATCTAGCTTTCAATGCTAAATTGGTAGATCGGAAACATGTTGGCGGTCTGCCCGGTAGCCACATCCAAGCCCGAAACTTTAAGCATGGTCTGGCGCTCGTAGACAATGACAAAGACGCGGTAATCGCCAGCAGCCAGGTTCGCGGTTGACAAGTCAATGTCAACCCACTTGAGAAGTTCTGCATCGAGGTGGCGATCGTTCTGCGCCACATTGCGCCCGTCAACAGTGATGATTTGCCAGGAGACATTGTACAACGTCAGCAGGTCATCGCGCGGAACATCCCAACCGGTCACGATGCGCAGCCGGTCGTTGGCGGCATCACGTCGGACGAAGCGATCCACCATGCGGATGCCATTTTCAAAGAGAATTTCTTGGCGCGCATGATCACAGTCGAGCGCGCTGTCGATATACCGTTGTGCAAAGAGCTTGTCATCATCGACAAGGATCGCACAGGCATGAAAGTCGGCGCTGATGGCGGCGCGAGCCTCGTCCAGGTTTTCGGGAAGGTTATATGGCTCATAAATGAACACCAGGAAGGGGTGGCTGTCGATCTGCTCCTCCAGCGCGGCCATCAATCGTTCGCCACTCAGCCGATCGGGGATAAACGCGCCATCGCTGCCCAACTGCGCCTGGGTGTAATAATCGGCAGGGCTGACGCCGTGCTTGCGGTCGCTGTTGATATAATCCGAACCCGTAAAGCCGATGATGGTTTCGTGTTCCTGGATCTGGTCGCGCAAGCCCGTCACCGCATGCTGCAAGTTGGGATAGCGGCTGGCATAGACCATCCCGCCCACATAGGCGCTGATGTCTTGCGAGCGCTGAAACCCCCAGCCCAAAGCGCCCCACAACAACAGACACAGAGCAACGAACAGGGGCTTGGCGCCAGCGCTGATGGCATAAGCGAAGAGCGTCAGCATGGGCAGCCACAATATCAACAAATAACGCGACCGATACAAGCCGATCAGACGAAATTGCTGATTGAATACCAGCAGAACCACCAGCATCAGCGCCGCGAAGACTGTCCAGCGCAGGGCAACTCGAGCGCGCAGCTGCCACAGACGCCACAACAGCAGCAGACACAGCAGCAGGCAGATCCATGGCGAGCCATTGCCGAGCAACGTCGCCAGGGTTTCCAGCAGCTCTGGCGCGGCAAATGCGGCTGAGACTGTCGAGGGCTTGCTCGTCTCTTCCAGGAAGCCTGCATAGACTACCGGCACATAAGGCAAGAACAATAGGCCCGCGGCCAGCCAGCCAGCGACAATGCGCCAGCCACTTTTACGACGCAGCGCAAAGAACAGATGCTGCAGTCCCAGCGCCGCCAGCAAAATCGCCGAAAACATGTGCGTGTAGAGCAAGGCAGCCGCCGTGATGACAAAGCACAGCGCCGTGCCCCGGCCTTTTGCGCGCCCATACGCCCGCCGCCAATAACAGATGCTGTGCAGGGTCGCCAGCATCAGCATCAAGGTATACATGCGGATCTCGTGGAAGGACACCAGCAGGAAAGCCGATGTCACCGTCAGACAAGCCCCGGTCATGCCAGCGCCCCGACCGAACAGGTCTGCGCACAATCGATACAGGCAGGCGATGAACAAGCTGCCCGCGAAGAGCGAAACCAGGCGCATGGAAAATTGCGACCAGCCAGCCAACTGCGCCCAACTTGCGCTGATGAAATAAAAGAGTGGCGTGTGCTGGGGGCTGTATCGCGCCAGCGAATCGATGATCTGCGCCGGGCTGTAGGCTGGAGCAAACGCGCCGATATTCGCCAGCGAATACAGCTCATCCGTCCAGATCGCATCGGCATTCAACTGCGCCGCGCCAATCGCAAAGCCGACAAGCAGAATCAATGTCAGCGCAGCCAAGAATTCGGGCTGGCGCGCTTTCACGCCAACCGCCCCGCCTCGATCAGCCCGCGATATTCTGGCTCGAGCAAGCCGAATAGCCACAAATTGTGATGCTCGCCCCGCCAAAAAACGCGCTCGCGCAGAACGCCTTCCAGCGAAAAACCCATTTTTTGCAGCAGCGCCGCCGATGCCGCATTGCCCTCGGTTGTATCCGCAGCCAGGCGATGCAGCGACAGCCTGTCAAAACAAAAGCGCATGACCGCCGCGACCGCCTCGCTCATCAACCCGCGCCGCCAATACTCCGAATGCAGCTCATAGCCGATTTCTGCATAGTGGTGCGCCGGCGCATACAAGTGGAATCCGCAAGTGCCAATCAGCCTGTCGTCTGGCTTGAGCGTGAGCGCCCAACGTATGCCTGTCTTCGCAGCGAAGACCGCATCTGCCCAGTCGACGATGCCCAGGATTTCTGAGGGACGCGGCACCTGTTCAAAGTCGCTCAACCAGTCGATCACACCGGGGCTCTGGAAGACCGCCAGCCAGTCGTCGCAATCGGCCCGGTTGATGCGCCGCAGACGCAATCGCGCCGTTTCCAGGGTCGGAATCTCGCTGAAGTCGAAGGCTGCCACCCGCGCCGTCTTCATAGCTCCGCGGCCATGACTTCGGCGATATCGAGGACGCGGGGACCGCCGGCCAGTTCATTGCGGGCGTCTTCGAACATGCGCATGCAAAAAGGACAGCCGACCGCCAACGTATCCGCGCCCGTTTCGACAGCTTCTTGGTAGCGTTCCAGGCTGACTTTCTGCTCGCCGGGTTCTTCTTCTTTCCAGAATTGCGCGCCGCCAGCGCCACAGCAGAAGGAGTTTTTGCGGTTGCGGGGCATCTCTATCAGCGGGATGGCGTTGGCGCTCAGGACATCGCGGGGGGCATCCAGCACATCGTTGTGACGACCCAGATAACAGGGGTCATGGAAAGTTACATTGCTCCAGCTGGCGGGGTTTGCGCGCGCCGGCAGCTGGCCCGCTTCGATCAGCTCGGCGATCAGCTCGGTGTGATGAACGATTGCATATTCACCGCCAAAAGCCGGGTATTCCGCCCCGAGATTGTGCAGGCAATGGGGACAAGTTACCACGATGCGCCTGGGCACGACTTCGTTCAAGGTCTCAACATTCAGCGCTGCCATTTCGCTGTACAGGTATTCGTTGCCGGCGCGGCGGGCGACATCGCCAGTGCATCGTTCGCGCTCCCCCAGGATGGCGAAGTTGACATCGGCGGCGCGCAGCAGTTTGACCAGCGCGCGAGCTGTCTCTTGTGCGCGTGGATCGTAACTTACGGCGCAGCCCGTCCAATACAGCAGGTCGCAGCCAGGATTTTCAGCGATTGTCGGCACGGGGAAGTCCAGCGCCTGCGTCCAGTTGTCGCGCGACTCGGCGATCTGCCAGGGATTGCCTTGCCGTTCCATGCCATGGAACGCGCCGCCCAGCTCGGCAGGAAATTCGCCTTGCATCAGCACAGAATCGCGGCGGATATCCAGGATGTCGAACATGGGCTCGTTGCCGACCGGGCAGATATCGATGCAAGCTCCGCAAGCCGTACAGGCCCACAAAGCCGATTCACTGAGCAGCCCACCCGCCAAGGTCTGAACGGTCTCTGCTCCACCAGCCAGCGCCTCCCAGTTGTCTTGCATAACAAATCGTTTGTTGATTTCCAACGCGGCCGGCGACAATTCCTTGCCTGTCGCATAGGCTGGGCAAACATCTTGGCAGCGGTTGCACATGATACACGCAAATCCGTCAAGAAGCTGAGTCATCGACAAGTCTTCCAACCGCCCCGCGCCGAATTGTTCGAGCGATTCATCTGCGAAGTCCAGCTCTGCCAACGCGCCCAGGGAACGCCGCTGCGGACGCGTCAGAAAGTTCAAAGGCGCCATGAACAAATGCGCGTGCTTGCTCTGTGGGAAGTAGGGCAAAAACACCAGCACGCCGCCCAGCGCCAGCCACCAGCAAATATGTCGAGCGAAGTGCAAGGCATCGGCATTCAGTCCGCTCCAGATGCCCGCGACAGCCGACGCAAAAGGCATATAGGCATCTGCCCCATACTGCGCCACCGCCACCGACTCGCCCAGGAATCGTGCGCCGACATGCAGCAGGATGAAGCCAGCCACAATCAGCGAATCGTGGGTGATCGCGCCAGCAGCGGCCTGGGGATGCAGCAAGATATTGTCATGAAAGCGCAGGGACTGGCGATTGGGCAGCGCAAAACGCCGCAGCATGAAGTAGACGATGCCCGCCAGCACCAGCACACTCAGCCCATCAGCCAACAGGCGATAGGCATCGTAAAGCCCGCCCAACTGTGCCAACTGCGCATCAAAATCATGCGCGAAGCCGTGCAGCAGGTCGAAGATATTTACGAGGAAGTAGTAGGTGAAGCCCAGCACGACGCCCCAATGAATGGCGCTGGTCAAGGGGCGCGTCTTCAGAGTCGTGCGCTGCGTGAGATAGATGGCGAGTGCCTGCAAGGTCCGCGGGATGATGCGCTCCAGATGCAGCTGGCCCGTGCCGCGTTGGATAATCTGCCACATTTCACGAAAGCCAGCCGCCGCCGCGCCGATAGACAGCAGCGCCAACAAGATGAAAAGCATTTTTTCGACATCGGTCAACATGATGGCTGCGCTTTCGCAGGTGCTTCTGCCCTGCCCAGATTTAACCACAAGTCCCGCCAAGACACAAAGCCGCGCTGTGGTTCGGAAGGAACGAAGTAAGACCAATACGGTAAGGAAAGAAAAAACGAACCGCCGAGTTGAAAGCGTACACCGAGAGCTTTATTCCTCTGTGCTCTCTGTGCTCTCTGTGCACTCTGTGTCAAAAATATGCGCAATAAGAGGGGGCTGTCCGTATGCCAGCTTGTCTTATCGTCCAGCATCGGTAGAATGAAAGCACAATCATCTGCAAGCGCAGGAGACCTCTTATGATCGACTTTACCCCCATGCGCGAAGGCGAGTTGAGCTTCATGGACTACGCGACGCGCGAGAATATCGAGCCCGCAGATCTGCGCGTCCTAAGCGACGAGAGCATCGACTTTCTACTCAGCCAGTTGGACGGCTTGACCGATGCGGATATCGTCTTCGCGCCCGAAGACCCCGATGCCAGCGACCCTTTTGCTGTCGAGGGCGAAGAAGAGATCGGCTGGAACTTCGGGCATCTTATTGCGCATGTGACGGCTAGCAGCGAAGAAGGCGCGGCGCTGAGCTCGCTATTGGCGCGTGGCGTGCCTGCCGCAGAACGTCCGCGTTACGAGACGCCCTGGCGCGACATGCAGACGGTTGCGCAAGTGCGGCAGCGCCTCGAAGAAAGCCGGCGCATGCGCAATGCCTACCTGGAAACTTGGCCCCAAGCGCCACTGCTGGATACCGTGCGCGACATTTCCGAGCGATTCACGGCGCGCTTTGGGCATATGAATGCGCCAGCCGCCTTTCTCTTTGGGTTATCGCACGAGGTCGGGCATTATGCGCAGATTGCAGAGGTTCGCCGACAAGCCCTGGCCGCCCGGTCTGGTTGAAACCGCGGAGCGCAAATGAGCCAGTTTATCAAGCCGCGCGCGCCCAAAGGCTTTCGGGATTTTCTGCCGCGGGCGATGTTGCGGCGGCGTTATGTCATCGGCTGCATCACCGAGATTTTTGAGCGCTTCGGGTTTGAGCCGCTGGATACGCCCATCCTGGAGCTGCGCGAGACACTCTTTGGCAAATATGGCGAAGACGCCGAGCAGTTGATCTTTAGCGCGCAGCATGGACGCAGCGCCAGCGAACCGCTAGCCATGCGCTACGACTTGACTGTGCCCCTGGCGCGCGTGGTGGCGCAGCACGAAAGCCAGCTACACCTGCCCTTCAAGCGCTATCACATCGCGCCGGTCTTTCGTGGCGAACGCCCGCAACGGGGCCGCTATCGGGAATTTTATCAGTGCGATGCCGATATCGTGGGCGTGGCCAGCGTGATGGCCGATGCGGAAATTGTCATCATGATGCAGCAGATATTGAGTCGGCTGGGCTTTCCACAATTTGTCATCAAGATCAACCACCGGCGCTTGTTGACGGCCATTGGCGCTTTCTCGGGTTTGCCCGCCGACCAGTTGCCCGATTTGTATCGCAGCGTCGATAAATACGACAAACTGGGCGCAGCTGGTGTTCGCGCCGAGCTGGCTGCGCGGGGCATCGCTGAAGACGCAATCAGCCGCATGATGGACCTGCTGCAAGCGCATGCGCCGGGCACCGCCAGCCTCGACCAGGTCGAGCATGCGTTGGGCAAAGGCGAAAATGGGCTGGACGAACTGCGCGAACTGGCCGACTTGCTGGCAGCGGCCGGTGTGCCCGCCGAGCATTACGACTTCGACTTCACCATGGTGCGCGGATTGGGTTATTACACCGGACCGATCTTCGAAACAGTCATCTCGCAACCCAACCTGGGCAGCATCACCGGCGGCGGACGGTATGACAACCTGATCGGCATGTTTCGCCGCCAGAGCTTGCCCACCACTGGCACATCCTTTGGCATTGAGCGCATCATCGACCTGCTGGACGCGCTGGATTTGTATCCTGCCGAGCTGGGCGGGACCTTGGTGCAGGCGCTGGTCACTGTGTTCGGCGCAGACACCCGCCACGCATCGCTGCGAATCGCCGAGGCGCTGCGGGCAGCGGGCATCAATGCCGAGCTGCACCTGGAATCGCGCAAGCTGGGGCGGCAGATCGCCTATGCCGACCGCAAGGGCATCCCCCTGGTGGCGATCGCCGGCTCGGACGAAATCGGCCAGGGTGTTGTGAAATTGCGGCGGCTGGCTGATCGACGCGAGCAAGTCGTCAAGCTGGAAGATATCGGCGAGGCGGCGCAGGCGCTGCTGATGGGCAGTTGATATGCGCTGGCCGGGGCGCGCCAGCGGCATCTTGCTGCACCCGACATCGCTGCCGGGCAGATACGGCATAGGAGATCTGGGCTCTGGCGCCTATCGCTTTGTGGATTGGCTGGCGGCACAGGGACAGACGATCTGGCAAGTGCTGCCGCTGGGACCAACCAGCTATGGCGATTCGCCCTATCAGACACTTTCCGCTTTCGCCGGCAACTGCAACCTGATCAGCCTGGATCGTCTGGTCGCCGATGGACTGCTCGCCGCGCGCGACCTGGCTGATGCCCCGCCCTTCCCCGTCAAACGCGTCGATTATGGCTGGGTCATCCCTTTTCATGATCGGTTGCTGGCGAAGGCGCATCGCCAGTTCTGCGACCGTCCAGACACGTTGTTGCAGGCGGCATTTGAGCAATTCGTGGCGCACAATCGGCATTGGCTGGAAGACTTCGCGCTATTTGTCGCCTTGAAGCAAGCCCATCAACTGCGCCCCTGGGTCGAATGGGAGGCGGAGCTGCGGCGGCGCGATCCAACTGCGTTGCAAAGGGCGGCGGACGAATATGCGCAGCAAATTGACCGTGAGCGCTTCCGCCAGTGGCTCTTCCATCGGCAGTGGTCGGCGCTAAAAGCCTATGCCAACGGGCGCGGCATCCAACTCTTTGGCGACTTGCCCATTTTTGTAGCGCATGACAGCGCCGATGTCTGGGCGCGCCAAGACGACTATTTTCTGGGCGCGGATGGTCAGCCCATAGCGGTGGCTGGCGTGCCGCCCGACTACTTCAGTCCGACCGGTCAGCGCTGGGGCAACCCGCTCTATCGCTGGGAGGTCATGGCTGCCGATGGCTATAGCTGGTGGCTGCAGCGGCTGCGGTATTTGCTGCGGCTGGTCGACACCATTCGCATCGACCACTTTCGTGGCTTCGAAGCCTATTGGCGCATCCCGGCGACAGAGCCAACTGCGGAGAAGGGCGCCTGGCGGCCTGGACCGGGGCACAGATTCTTCGAGGCGATCTTGTCAGAACTGGGCGAGCTGCCCATCATCGCCGAGGACCTGGGAGTCATCACGCCGGGGGTCGAGAAGTTGCGCGACGACTTTGGCTTGCCGGGCATGAAGGTGCTGCAATTTGCCTGGAGCGACCCCGCCAACCCCTTTTTGCCGCACAACCACAAGACCAATTGCATCGTGTATACTGGCACGCACGACAACAACACCACGCTCGGCTGGTGGGAAAATGAAGTCGCCACCGATACACGCGCTTTTGTCGAGGCGTACCTGGGGCATACGGTGCAGGACATCGTTTGGACCTTGGCAGCTACAGGCATGCGCTCGCCGGCGCGCGCCTGCATCTTGCCCATGCAAGATGTGCTGGGCTTGGGCGAGTTGGCGCGCATGAACACACCGGGCCTGCCAGACGGCAATTGGTCGTGGCGTATCGTGGAAGCCGACCTGGACGACCCGGGCAAAGACAAGCTGCGCCAGCTGACGCGCCTGTATCAGCGACATCCCGACCAGCAGGCGACGATCTATGGCGACGCGGCTACAGGCTGCTGAACGCGGGAGGATGTCTATGACACAATTGCCAGCCTGGGCGCAAACGATCCACCACGATAGCTCGCAGCTCTACCTCAGCGATATCACACCGCGCATCGGCGCTATCATCGAGGTGCGCATCCGCGTGCCAGCCGAAGCCGATATTCGCCATTTGCTCTTGCGCAGCCGCCCCGATGGCGAGTGGCGACGCATCCCCATGGCAAAAGCCAGCGCCGCCAACGGATTCGACTGGTGGACGGCTGACCTGCCCATCACCATGCACCACAACAACTATTGCTTTCACTTCTTGACCGAAACCGGTTCTTTTTATCTGAATCAATTGGGTCTCAGCCCGGTTGACAGTCCCGACTGGTTCAACTTCACCGTGCTGGGCGATTATGACGCGCCGGCCTGGGTGCGCGAGCAGGTGTTTTATCACATTTTCCCAGAGCGGTTTGCCAATGGCGACCCCGCCAACGACCGCCCAGATGGCGATGCCACGTTGATGGGCAAACCGGCCAGCCAGCGCGAATGGGGTGAACTGCCCGAACCCTTCCTGGTCTCGCGCAATGTCGACTTTTTTGGCGGCGACCTGCCAGGCATCACGCAGAATCTGGATTACCTGGTCGAGCTGGGCGTCACCGCCATTTACATCAACCCCTGCTTTGACGCCGAAACGAATCATTATTATGTCATCCGCGACTTTGACCATATCGCGCCGGCTTTGGGCGGGGACGAGGCTTTGCGAGAGCTGCGGCAGGCGATGACAGCGCGCGGCATGCGGCTCATCCTCGATATCACGCCCAACCACATCGGCTTCAACCATCCCTGGTATGTGGCCGCCAAAGCCGACCCAGACAGCGAAGAAGCGGGCTACTTCTATCGCCATCCAGACACGGGAGAAATCGAACACTGGCTGGGCGTGCCGGCCATCGTCAAGCTGAATTACACCAGCCAGGCACTGCGCGACAAGATGTATCGCGCACCAGAAAGCCCCATCCGCAAGTGGCTGCGCCCGCCGTATAGCCTGGATGGCTGGCGACTGGATGTTGCCAATATGACCGGCAACTATTGGCGGACACAGGGCGCGCGCGATGTCTGGCTGGAGATGCGCGCCGCCATCAAAGCAGAAAATCCGCAAGCCTACATGATGGGCGAATACTTCCAGGACAGCAGCGCCCACTTGCAAGGCGATGAACTGGATGCCTCGATGAATTATCAAGGGTTCAACACGCCGACACGCCGCTGGCTGGGCTTGGGCGATCTGGGCGCGGCGCAGCAATATCCCTATGCCGACCGCAACAAATTCCCCAGCGAGTCCTTGGGATTGCAGTGGCAGCAATACATGGCGGCCATCCCCTATGTAATCGCGTTGCAGCAATTCAACCAGCTCGGCAGCCACGATATCAGCCGACCGCTGCGGGTATGTGGGGGCGACAAGGCTTTGGTCGAAGCGGGCACGGCGCTGCTGCTGGGCTTTCCTGGCGCGCCTTGCATCTATTACGCAGACGAGATCGGCATGGATGGGGGGCAGGACCCAGACAACCGTCGCTGCATGCCCTGGGACGAAAGCGCCTGGGACATCAATCTGCGCGACTTTCATCAGCGCGCCATCGCGATTCGCCGCAACTCTGACGCCTTGCAGCAGGGTGGCTTCCAACTGTTGCACGCTGCGGGCGACTTGGTGGCTTTTCAGCGACGTTCTCGCCAAGAGCAGATGATCGTGGCGGCCTGGCGCGGCGAAGCAGACAAGCCCGTGCCCGCGCTGGATATGCGCAAAGCCGATGTACCCGACGGCAGTACGCTCACCGACCTGCTGACTGGCGACCTGTTCCCCGTTAGCGATGGCGCGCTGCAGCTGGGTGGCTTGGCGCATGGACGGGCGCTCTTCTTGCGCGTGGAGACTTGAGCATGGATCAACGCAGTGTTTTCTTTGACGAATGGCTGAGCAGCTTGCGCGCGCAATACCAGCATGTCGTGCGCGTTGACGACAAAGTTACCCTGCCCTCGCTCACGGCTGTATTGCAGCAGGTGGGATTTGGCGAGGACGAACTGCGGCAACTGCGCCTGGAAGCGACGCTGCATGTGGACGATGTCGCTGGCGACTTTGTGCCCGACCTGGCGATCTTGGCAGAAGACAAACCAACAACCGCAGCGCATCCGGCCGAATGCCTGTGCCCCGATTGCGCGCCGCTAGACGAGAGCCAGTTTGACGCCGCTGGGCAACCCTTGCCGCCCGATCCAGATGCCGCAGCGCATGACCCCGGGCAGGTCTTCCCGGTGGCGGCAATCGAAACCGACGAAGCCGAGCCCGAAACCTATGCCGACAGCCTGGCCTGGCAGGCGTCCTCGGAAAATGAACCGATGCCAAACGACGAAGGCGATGATCCGCCCGAAGACCCGGATGCGCCGCAGCAAAGCAGCTTGTTCTGATGATGTCGGGCGCGCCTGACGACAAAGCCTGGATGCGCCTGGCGCTGCAAGTGGCTGAACGCGCGCTGGAGACGGCTGATGTGCCGGTCGGAGCGATCGCGGTAGCCAACGGCAAAATCATCGGACGGGGCTGGAATCGGCGCGAAGCTGACCATGACCCAACCGCCCACGCCGAAATGATCGCCCTGCGCGAGGCGGCGCAGACAATCGGCAGTTGGCGGCTGGACGATGTCACGCTGTATTGCACCTTGGAGCCCTGCGCGATGTGTGCCGGAGCGCTGGTGCTGGCGCGGCTGCCACGACTGGTCTATGCGGCTGCCGATCCGAAAACGGGCGCGGCTGGCAGCATCATGGATATCGCCCGACACCCCTTGCTCAATCATCAGGTGCGAGTGCAAGGCGGCGTACTGGCTGCTGAATCGGCAGCGCTACTTCGGGGGTTCTTTCGCAAGTTGCGCGCTGATGGGCAAAAGTGACGCGACCTCGCAATCGCCTGCCCAAAATCGTTACTTTGCCACAGAGGCACAGAGGCACAGAGTTTGCATTGAAAAGCAGAACAATTCGGAATCCTTGGTCGTTGTTGAATTGAAGAGGAACTGTCAGTCAATCAAAGTAAATCAAATCGCCCTTCTCTGTGTTCTCTGCGCCCTCTTTGATCTCTGTGCAGAGTTTTGTACCCTTCGGCGCTGTCCTAGCGAGATTATGATTAGACGCGATTGCCCGGGCAGTCCAGCAAGGCAGCATTCCTTTTTTGCACGCGCTGGATTACGATAGGCTCTGCCACGGGAGAGGTGCCAGAGTGGACGATCGGGACTGTCTCGAAAACAGTTGTACCCTCCGGGGTACCGTGGGTTCGAATCCCACCCTCTCCGCAGCAGTTGGACAAGGGCGAGCGGACAACCGTTCGCCCTTTTATGATTCTGCCGGTCCTTAGCGATTGCCCATCGCCAGCATCATCGCCAGCGGGAAGGCGGGCACATCTTCGGGCAGCTCGACCTCAACGGGCACATTGAACGCCGACAGGTCAATGCTCAGGCTCATCGTGGCATCCAGATCGCCGCTCGCGCCTTCAATGGTAAGCCCTTTCACCCTGAAATTGCCAGACATCTCTTGGCGATAGGTATAGCCATCGTCCAGCCCGACATAGTGCCGGCTGGTCATTTCACCAGAGCTGATCATCGTGCCGGCCATCCCCAGCGGAGCCATGAACTCGTCAATGGATTCTGCGCCACCAGCCATGAGCGCGTCCAAATCGGCAAGCGACTCGAAGACCGCCACCGGCACGCCATTCACAACGGAGTCGTCCAAACGCGTGATCGTGCCCATGGTTTCTGCTGGTTCGGGGCTATCCTGCAAAGCCTCTTCGCTGATGCCCGTTTGCTCGAGCACTGCATCAATTGCGCCAGTCAAGTCCAGGCCAAACCAGTCCATGTCGTCCATCGGCGCGCCCATCAGCTCGTCCATTATGCTGCCGCTGAACAAGAAGATGCTGTCGCGCATCAGCATATCCAGTTCGATGGTTTCTGTTTTGCCCTCTTCTACCAGGCTCAAGACGAAGCTCATCTGCCCGGCCAAGCTGCCGATTATGGCTTCTGCCTGCTCGGCCATGTCATCTATACCGTCTGCGGCAGCCGCATCCATGGCCAGGTCGCCGCTGCCAGACAGTTCGAGCTTCAGGATGTCCTGGCTGGCGACACCCTGCACTTCCATACCCATCTCCGCTTCAAAGTGAAACGCGCTCAATTCGTGCATGCGCGCGTGGTTGTCGCTGAGGACCTGGCAATCCGCTTCAGAAAGGTCGCCACAATTGACATCTTCCGCCGCGACCGTCAGCACGCCAATCAACAGCAGCGCCAGGATTATCGACATTTGCTTGACCATAATCATGCTCCTCGTATCGGATCGTATTGCCATAGTGTAGCGCAAATTCATCGTCCTCAATGTCCCCAAATATGAGGGGTGGCGCTGCCTCTGCTATACTGAGAGCTGGCCGAATTGGAGCGAATGAGGTGGCATGAAGATCATATCGGTATTTGGCAGCTCGCAAGTGCGACCAGGCGACCCGGTGTATGCGGATGCCGAGACGATCGGCCGCGGTTTGGCGCAGGCGGGCTATGCTGTAATGAGTGGCGGCTACCACGGCGTGATGGCAGCAGTCAGCAAAGGCGCGCGCGAAGCTGGCGGAACTGTCATCGGCGTGACGACCGACCAGATCGGCTCGCGCTTTGCTGTCCAGCCCAACGTCTGGTTAAGCGAAACGCACCATTATGACCTGCTGCGCGACCGTCTTCTGCACATGGTGGAGCGCGCCGATGGCTATTTGGCGATGCCGGGCGGCGTCGGTACCTTGCACGAAATTGCTGAAACCTGGGAGCTGCTGCGCATCGGCGGTCTGCCACGGCGTCCCTTCGTCGTGTATGGCGAAATGTGGAAGCTGCTGGTCAAGGAGCTGCTGGCAACGCGCTTTATTGCCGGCGGTCTCGAGGAACGGTATGTCGCGTGGGCGCTGCAGCCGTCCGAAGCCCTAGACCTGCTGGACAATTGGTGGCAGCGCATGCAACTGGATGCGCCAACGAGCAAGTCCGCTCGAATTCGAAATCTGTAGGAGCGATTCCAGGGTGTGGTGTACAATGAGTAGCAGGGTCACAGGGGGCTCGCCCATGCCACAGCGACTGACGTTGGTTGTCATCATCATGCTCGTGTTTCCGTTTGCGCTGGTCTATGCGCAAGATGCTGGCCTGGGCGAGGATGCGCCGCCGCCTTTGAAAGTCTGGCTGCCTGCGCCGTTGATCGCCGACGAATCGAGCGAAGCCTACCAATTGCTGAGCGGGCAAACCAACACATTTAGCGAGCGCGCTGGCGTTGACGTGCAATTTCGCATCAAGGAAGTTGGCACGCTGGGCGGCATCATGTCGACCATCCGCGCGGGCAGCGATGTGGCTCCAGGCGCCCTGCCCGATCTCGCGCTCATCCGTCGCCGCGACTTCACACCGACACAGGCGCGCCAATATTTTCAGTCTTTGGAATCTTTGTTTTCATCTTCGCTGATCAACGAGTTGGGCAGCGCGTTGACCTTTGGGCAGATCCCGCTGGATGACGGCGCGGCGCTTTATGGCCTGCCCTACTTCTTTGATTTGCTGTTGGCGATATACACGCCCGACGCCGGCGCCCTGGGCGATGCGCCCACTTTTGACGATGTGCTGGCCAGCGGCGTCTCTTTTCACTTTCCGGCGGCGCGCACGAATGGCTTGAACCAGACCACCTACTTGCAATACTTGTCCGCCGGTGGCTCGCAACAGGGAGAAGTCGTCAGCGAAATCAACGAGACGGCGCTGCGGATGGTGCTGGAGTTTTATGCAACGTTGGTCGAGGCAGAACAGCTTTCGCCCGATGTGTTGGGCATTCAGTCGGCAGCCGCCTATCTGTCGGATATTCACAGTCGCGCCCCAGCGCCACAACTCGCGATTGCCCATGCCAGCGATTACCTCAGCCTGCTGGAACAAAATCCGGCGCTCGAGGTCGCCAGCATCCCGACGGTGGACGGGCTGGGCGCATCGGCGCTGGATGGCTGGCTTTGGGCGATCGTCACGCCCGATTTGAGCCGACAATCGCTGGCAGCGCGCTTCTTGGAATGGATGATGGAGCCGGTTTTCCACGCCATGCTGTCCTCGACCCTGCATCACTTGCCGACGCAGACAGCCGCCTTGACCGACAGCCTGCCCGCTGTGGTCGACCGACAATTCTTCGCCGATCTGCTGGCCAGCGCGACCTTGCCCCTGCCAGAAGGTGAGGGCGGCGCAGCATCGAGGCTGATGCAAGAGGCGCTGGCGCGGGTCTTGCATGGCGAAGCGACCGCCACAGCCGCTGTGCAAGAAGCCCTTGCGCAATTCGCCGCGCGCTAGGCGGGCAACGCTTTCTGATAGAAGCGGTGCGTCTTGTAGACCTGGCCGCCCAGGCTGAGGCTGATCTTGATGAGCGGATTCGTCTCTAGCACCCAGCCCGAATCCAGGTAGTCATATTGTGAAGGCAGCAGCGCTTTCATCATTTCGTGCAGCATCGCCAGCTCGACGCCTTTGTTGCGGCAGGCTTGCTTGACGCCCATCAACGGCATGCGCACGCCTTTGATCGACTTGCGCACCTTCCAGTGCCAGCCCACCTGCAGCATCGTCCAGGGCTCGGGCACGCCAGGTTTTGGATAGGCGAGGCGCAGCGCTTCGTTGAAGTTGGGGATGGTCAGCGCAAAGCCGACCGGCTCTCCGCCAATTTCGGCAAAGAAGGCCAGGTCGGACTCGACCAACATGCCCAGATCGGCGACCAGGGCTTCCAGCTCGGCGTCATTCATGGGGATGAAACCCCAGTTTTTCTCCCAAGCCGCGTTGTAAATTTCTCGGAAGCGCTGGAATTCGCCTTTTTTATCGCGCGCATTCAGCTTTCGCACGCTGATGCCGCTGCGTTGTGAGGCGCGCGCTACCAGGCGCTCCAGCCGTTCCAGCGAGCCGCTTTTGGCGATCGTCTCGCGGTCTTGATAGATGCAGTGCACATCCATGACTTTTTCAAAGCCGGCGCTTTCAATCAATGTCTGATAATAAGGCGGGTTATACGGCATCATGACGACGGCGGGGCTGAAATTGTCGACCAGCAGCCCGCATTCTTCGTTGGTGGTGAAGCTGGCAGGCCCGCGCACGGCATCGACGCCTCGCTCTCTCAGCCAATCGCCAGCCGCGCCCAGCAGAGCCTGCGCGACATCGGCATCGTCAACGACTTCGAACAAGCCAAAGAATCCGATATTCTCGCTGTGATATCGGTTGTGCTCGTGATTAACAAAAGCGGCTATCGTGCCCAGCAGACGCTCGCCGCGCCAGGCAGCGAAGTATTCGCCATCCATATAAGCCCAGGCGGGGTGGCGCGACTTGTCCAGCAGCTGCCGGCGCATCGATAGCAAGGGTGGCACCCAGTTCGGGTCGTCGGCATAATGTTGCCAAGGGAAGCGGAAGAACTCGCGGTATTCGCCCTCGTTGGCGATCGGTCGCACCTCTGGCATGCGCGCACCTCGCTGGTTGATTTGGCCGGCAGCCAAGGATTGTAACGCCGCCGCGCCATCTGTCCAAGCGAAGCAATTTGCTGGATTCGCGCAGGGCATCCTTGACAAGCCTGGGCGGCGCTGCTAGGCTTGCGCCAAACTATTCCGTAGTAGCTCAATTGGCAGAGCGGTCGGCTGTTAACCGATAGGTTCTAGGTTCAAGTCCTAGCTACGGAGCAAGCTCTTCGCCGCGTTCGAAGTCTCGCCAGATGTCCGGCACCCGCGCAGACAACCAGCTTGATCGCTCGCAAGGCTGCCTGCTCGGGCAGTTGGCCGGCGATGCGCTGGG
>JAJDZQ010000059.1 GCA_022824565.1 Anaerolineae bacterium
GTATAGGGATGCTGCGGGTTGTTGATGACCTGCTGGCTGGGTCCAATTTCGACAATTTCGCCCAGGTACATGATGGCGATGCGGTCGCAGGTATATTGCAGCAGCGATAAATCGTGCGAAATATAGACTGTCGCCAAGCCCAACTCGCTCGCCAGACGCCGGGTGGTATTGAGGATGCCCGCGCGCACCGATACATCCAGCATGGATACCGGCTCGTCCGCCACCAGGAAGTCGGGCTGCAAGACCAATGCCCGCGCCAAGACCACGCGCTGCAACTGCCCACCCGAAAGCTGATGCGGATACTTGTCCAGAAAGACCTCGGCTGGGCGCAGATTGACACGATCCAAGGTCTCGACAACGCGCTCCAGTCGTTCGTTTTCGTCCGTCCAGCCGTGGATGATCAGCGGTTCGGTCAAGGAACGATAGAGCGTAAAGCGCGGATTGAGCGCCTCAAATGGATTTTGGAACATCAGCTGGGCGCGGCGGCGGAATCCCAACAGGTTTTCGCCATCCAGCGCCGCCAGGTCTGCGCCATCAAAGTCGATTTCGCCATCGCTGGCATCCAGCAGTTTAACCAGCAGCTTGCCGGTGGTCGACTTGCCACAGCCGCTTTCGCCAGCCAGCCCCAGACTCTCGCCGCGCCGCAAGCTGAACGAGATGTTGTTGACGGCATAGACGGTCTGTTCTTTGTCGCCGCGCAGCAAGCCCGCCAAGCCGCCGCCGACCTTGAAGCGCTTGGATACATCGCGCAGCTCGAGGAGAATCTCGTCACCCCCATCCCCCGGCCCCTTCCCCCATGTAGAGGGAAGGGGAGCATGGCTTGCCAGCTCATCCGCAGACGATGGTGAAAGTCCCTCCCTCATTTTGGGGGAGGGATGGGCGGTGGGGGAAGATCCCTGCGCCACCTCGACAAACTGCCAGAGCGCCGGGTCTTCGGCTTGCAGGCGCAAGGCATCCATCTCGCTACTGCGCAGGCAGGCAGCATAACGTTCTGCGCCGACCAGTTGCAATTGTGGATCGTCAGTATGGCAGGCATCCAGCACAAAAGGACAACGTTCGGCGAAGCGGCAGCCAGTTGGTGGCTCTCGCAAGTCGGGCGGATAGCCTTCGATAGATACCAACTGCTCGCGTGGGCGGGCCAGGTTGGGGAATGCCTGTTGCAAGCCCAGGCTGTAAGGGTGAGCGGGCGATGCGAAGAATGGCGCGGCAGCGGCTTGCTCGACGATGCGCCCGGCATACATGACCGCCACAGAATCGCAAACTTGCGCCACCACCGAGATATCGTGCGTGATAAGCATGACTGTCAGTTTGAGCTCTACTTCGAGCCTGCGCAGGACTTCGAGGATCTGGTGCTGCACGATGACATCCAGCGCGGTCACTGGCTCATCGGCAATCAGCAAGCTCGGTTCCAGCGCCAGCGCCATGGCAATGACAGCTCGCTGTTTCATGCCGCCGCTAAACTCGTGCGGATAATGCGAAAGCCGCTCGCTGTCCAAGCCGACCAGATCGAACAAATCGACCGCGCGCCGTTTGGCAGCCCGCTTGCCATAGCCGCCGCGCACCGCAAGCAGCTTGGTCAGTTGGTTGCCCACGCGCTGTACAGGATTCAGCGAGTCCATGGAAGCCTGGGGTATCGTGGCGATCTCTCGCCAACGCAGCTGCCGCATGTCCGTCCGCGACAATTGCAGCAGATTTGTGCCTTTGAAGTTGATCTCGCCAGCCACGATGCGTCCGTTGCGCGGCAAAACCTGTACGATCGCCTTCATCAGGGTGGTCTTGCCACAGCCCGATTCGCCAATCAAGCCCAGGTGCTGCCCTTCGGCGACATCCAGCGAGACGCCATCGACAGCCTGCACCGTGCCATCTTGCGAGGCATAGTCGACCTTGAGATTGCGGATGGACAATATCGACATTAGATGCGTTGCCCCCCACGAACGGCAAGTGAAGCCCCGCCCTCTGCATGGCGGAGGGGTTTGGGGTGGGGGCTAGCACAGGCGGCGGTCAACATCTTCGTCACATCCTTCTCAAGCGCGGGAAGAGCACTTCTTCATAGCCGCGCCCGATGAAAAATCCCGCCATCACCGTCAGCATAATGCACAAGCCCGGCGGCACGATCCAGTAAAATGCCTCGCGCGAAAGCGCCAATGAGTTGAAAGCGTCTTGCAGCATATAGCCCCAGCTAATCGTCTCGGGATCGCTAAAGCCCAAGAAGCTGACCGATGCTTCGGTCAAAATCGCCCAGGCGATGGCCAGCGTGCCATATAAGAAGCTCAACGGTAGGATGCTGGGCGCGATATAGACAAAGATAATGCGCAATTCGCTGGCGCCGCTCACCTTGGCCGCGCTGACAAAAGATTGCTCTTTAATCACCAGCACCTGCGAGCGAATCACCCGGCTGCTATCGCGCCACAGCAGCACCGCCATCGCCACCACCACATTCCAGATACTGGGGTCGAAGAAGGCTGATATCACAATGATGAACGGGATGAATGGGATGCCAAAAGCCACATCAGCCGCGCGCATCAGCAAGGTATCGATCCAGCCGCCATAATAACCCGCCAGCAATCCGACCACCGTGCCGATGACCGCCACCGCGATCGCCGCCGAAAAACCCACCAGCAGCGCCGCCCGCGAGCCATAAATCAACTGGCTGAAAATGTCGCGGCCGATATTGGTCGTGCCCAGCTGGAATGTGTTGACATAGCCCTCGGCTTCGTCTTCGCCCTCCTCAGCCATCCAATAGGGCTCCGCATCCTTGATCCAGTCGCCATTGTCATTTTTTAGCGGCGTCAGTGGATCGTTGGGGGCGATGATGGGCGCGAAGACAGCCACCAAAGTAAAAAACGCAAAGATGAACAAGCCCAGCAAAGCCAGTTTGTCGCGCTGAAAAACTTCCAGGTTGGTCTCCCACAGCTGGCGCAGTGCCGAACCCTGGCGGAATTGCACCGTCTTTTTGCTGCGCAGCTCGCCGCGGACCATAGCATCTTGTTGCATGGGCTAATCCACCCCCCTCGGTCCCCCCATCAGGATGGAGGGATGTCCGCGTCCGCCGCGTACTTGCCTACAATGCAAAATCATCGTTCCGTACCCTCTGCTCCCCATTCCATCTTCCCCCTGACCCGACTGAGGTCAGGACAGTTTTTTCTACCCCATCCCCGGCCCTTCCCCATATCAATGGAGAAGGGAAACTCGTCGAGAAACCAGTGCACTTTTTGCTAAGCTGCATGAAATTGAGCATCAGATCTCATTTTCTCTGAATGCGCTCCCCCTGCCTGATGCTTCGGGGAGGGGGTTGGGGGGTGGGGTAGACTCTCACATGCGCTCCCTTGGAAACCTGGCCTGTCCTCAGCCCCAACCAAACGGGGCGACCGAAGGGGGTCTGGTCTTCTCATGATGCCTGCGCCTGCGCCGAAGCCCCAACCCGCGGGTCGAGCAGGCTGTACAAGATATCGGCGATGAAGTTCATGATGACGATGATGAGCGCAATGAGAAAGAAGGCTCCCTGCGCCAATGGATAGTCGGCAGATTGCACCGCTCGCACCAATGTCCGCCCCAGGCCGGGCCAAGCAAAGACTGTTTCGATGACGACATTGCCGCCGATGCTATAGCCAATGCCCAGAGTCAGCGCCGTCAGCACGGGCAGGACGGCATTGCGCGCCGCATACTGGATCATCAGCCGCCGTTCGCTGTAACCCGCCAGCCGCCCCATCACGATGAAATCTTGATCGAGCACTTCCAGCATGTTCGAGCGCATCAACAGCAGCGGCAGTCCATGCAGATAGACCGCCAATGTGAAAGTGGGCAAAATCATGTGCCGCCAGAAGACCGGCGAAAGCAACTTGTCCCATTCGGTTTCCCAACGATAGCGCACCACCGCTGGTCCAATGCCCGACGATGGCAGCAGCTTCCATTGAAAGGCGAAAAAAGTTAGCAGCAGCATGCCCACCCAGAACTGCGGGGCGGCGCGCGTCATCAAGGTGAAGGTGGTGCCAACCCGTTCGATGCGGCTGCCACGCAAGGCGGCCATGGCGATGCCACCCAGCACGCCGACGCTGTAGGCCAGCAGCAGCGAACAGAGCGTCAGATAGAGTGTGTTGGGCAAGTCGGCGCGCAGGATATCGATGACGCTGGTGCCGGCATAATGAAACGTATCGCCCAGATCGAGCTTCAATAGGTTGATGAGATAAATCACATATTGTTCGTGCAGGGGCCTGTCCAAACCAAAACGCGCCAGCAGCGCCTGTTCCTGCTCTTTGGTGAACTCTGTGTCGATGTAGCTGGCCATGGGGTTGCTGGGCGCCAGCCGAAACAGCAAAAACAGCAGGGTCACGATGACCCACAGCACCATCACGCTTTGCAAAAAACGCCCAACAATGTAACTGGCGATGCCGCGGCTCATGTTTTTCCTTTCACCCCCATCTCCCGGCCCCTTCCCCCAAGATGAGGGAAGGGGAGGTTCCATTGATGGGAACGCTGGTCAAAGCCCCTCCCTCTTTCTGGGTCGCGTAGACACAGACCGCCGGGGAGGGGTTTGGGGTGGGGGTATTAACCCCCCGGATAATGCAAGCGACCGTCGTCGTCCCAGCTATAGCCGGCATCGGCCAGCAACTGCCGCGCGCCCTCGATAGTGAAGTCATAGGTCGGCAGATCTTCACATTGACGCCAGTATTCCAGCGCTGCCGAAACGAAGCTATCGGCCGGCGCCGCGAAGCCGTTGTAGATATTGTCGATGATAAACTGCTGCGGGATAGAATGCGCCACCGCCTGGCGGAAGTTCACATCGTCAAACGGCGCATAGCGCACATTGAAGGCGAAGTACTGGAAGCCAATGCTAATCGCCGAGAAGAGATCGAGCTGCTCGTTGCTGTCCACGATATCCCGCAGCACGCCAGGATCGCCAGGCCACTCCCACAAGAAGTTCATCTCGCCAGACTGGATCTGCCCCAGCGTGGCTTCCTGGTTGGGCAGCACATTCATCAGCCAGGCATCGATCTTCGGGCGCGCCCAGTGATCGTCAAATGCCTCGAGCAAGACGAATTCGTTGACATCGAAAGCGACATACTTGAAAGGACCTGAGCCGATCGGGATGTCTTCCTGGATGCTGTCGACATCGGCGTCGTCTTTGGTCAGCAGGTCTTCGATGATGGGACGCCAGACATGCTCTGGGATGAGATTGAGCTTGGCCAGCGAGCTGGTTTCAAAGGCCGCCGATGGCGTGTGCAGCGTATAGCGCACATTCAGGTCATCGATGATCTCGATATTGGCGACATTGCGGGCGAAGGGGTAATAGTCCGGCGCTTCGGCACGGAACGATTCTTTGCCGTCTTCGTCCGTCTGCGTGGTGCCAGCCAACGCCGCTTCGAAAGTATAGGCGGCATCTTCGCTGGTTACCGGCTCGCCATCGTGCCAGGTCATGCCTGCGCGCAGGGTGACGACCACATTCAGCGGGTCTTCCCAGGTGACCTTCTCGGCTGCCCAGGGCTCGGCCACGCCGATTGGGTTGATGCGCATCAGGCGGTCCCAGGTCATTTCGGTAACGCGGCTGGGGGCGTCGCCGGCGATCTCGAGCGGGTTGAAGGAATTGAGGAAGGAGGTCGTGCTGGTGGTCAAGGTGGTTTCATCGCCAGTCGGCTCAATGCCGATCCAGGTCCAGAAGTTGTGCACGCCGATGCCAGCCTGAGTCACCACGCTGTCGGGATTGAAGACCTGCGTGTTGACGACTTGCGGGGTGAGCGGATGCACGAAGTAGGCGTTGACCATATCGTTGCGGATGATTTGCTGGGCTTCGCAGATGATGTCGAGGCGCGCTTCTTTGTCAGCCACTTCCACGCGCTGGGCTTCGGCCAGGGCGTCATAGTCGGGGTTGTTGTAGCCGATGAAGTTGTAGCCGCCATCGCGCACGCTGGAATGGAAGAGGTTGTAGGTGAACTCGTCCGGGTCGGAGCGCTCGGGACGCCCGACCATGCGCCAGTAGGTCATCTCCCAGGCATCATCGCCGGTGCGGGTGTACCAGATTTCGTCAATCAGCTGTGCCCAGGGCACGGCGCGATGCTCGACATCCAAGCCCAACTCGCGCATGTTCTCAACGACCAGGCGCGTGGTTTCATATTCAATCGGCCGCTCGGCTTGTGTCACCGAACGCACAATTATTGTCGGGACAGCTTCGCCCATCGACTGCGAGCTGGCCGGCAGCATGCCAATCGACAGCAGCAGAACCAACAGGGCGCTGAGCCCCAGGATTTTGCGGGTCATGATGGTGTTTCTCCCTTCAGATAAATTGGCTGTGTTCATTCACAATTCAGATGGCTTCTCGCTGCGCACACCTCCTTGGACCAGATTCCCCACGCCGTCCTGATAGTGTAACGCAGCTTTGGGCGACAAAACAGCCAGTCGTTCGATTACTGCGCGCGCTTCATCACCCTGCAGCAGTTGCGGATTGCCATTGTCATCCAGCAAGACGGGCAGCAGCTTGCAGTGTACTGCGTCTTCCGCGACTTCTGCAAGCAAGATGATCGTTTCCGACCAGATGCGGTCGCGACGTTTGATATTCAGCGAATAGGGCGCATGTCGGCTGACCGGCGTTTCCCGCGTGCCGCGATTGTGATGAAAGACAAAGTTGCCCAGGCTATAAAAGATCGGCGCCCCCCGCCAGACTTCGACTTCTTGCAACGAATGCGGATGCGCGCCGACGATCAAATCTGCGCCAGCCTCCACCAGCGCATGCCCGACCTCGGTTTGATAATCTGCCAGTCCATCCTGGAAGCGCGCACGCCAGGTGGGCGGCACGCCCCAATGCAAGCCGACGATGACGCAATCGGCGTTGGCGCTCGCATCTGCCACGGCTTGGCAAGCTCGCTGCAAGTCGGCTGCCCAGGCGCGCGTGTGCACATAGGGCGCGCTGCCCGGTTGCTCGAGGCTGGCGGCTGCATCGATATGATAGGCCTCGGCGATGTGGATGGGCGCGACGCCCGGGCGATCTGGGGTGGCTGCCGAGCCAGGACCCAGCGTGGAACAGCCACCCAGAAACGCGATGCGCAGGCCACCCGTCTCGACAATTTCCGCTCGCCAGGCTGCATCCAGATCTGCGCCCGCGCCGACAAAACGTAATGCGCATTCGTCCAGATAGCGCATCGTGTCGTAGAAAGCCGTCTCGCCATAGTCAAACAGGTGGTTGTTGGCCAGTGTCAGCATGTTAAAGCCCAGCTGCTTGATGTCGCCCAGCAAGTCGGGCGGCATGCGCATGTTGATCCACTTTTCGGTTGCAGCGCCACGAGCGCTGACTGGCGCTTCCAGATTGCCAAAAGCGATATCGGCAGAGCGCAGCGCAGCGCCAACTTCTGCCAGCGCAGGCGTATCGGGCAGAGGCTGCTGCAAGAACAAGTCGCCGACCAGCGCGATTGTGGGCATGGCTAGACCCGCTCGCCCCCTTTGTAGACCGCGGCGATATCGCGCAGAGAGCGAATATCCGCGATTGGATCGCTATTGAGCAGCAGCAAGTCGGCGTATTTGCCGGCTTCGACCGTGCCGATTTCGTCATCCCAACGCAAGATCTTGGCGTTGTTGCGCGTGACGATTGTGATGGCTTCCAGAGGCGGCACATCGTTTGCCACGATCAACTCGACTTCACGCGCCAAGGCGAAACGGTGCGGGGCGAGTGGATTGCCGCCGGCATCGGTACCACAACCCAAAAAGACGCCCTTCGACCGCGCCAGGGCGATAGTCTTGCGGATCTGCTTGACGCCCTGCTCGATCATGGGCTTGCGGCGCTCGGCATCGGCTTGCTGGACGGGCGACAAGGCATAGCTCTCAAGGTCGGGGTTGCCCACGCCCACCGTGAGGCAAAGCGCTGCGCCGCGTTCGACCATCATGTCGGCGGTTTCGTCGTCCAGGTAGGTGCCGTGCTCGATAGAATCGACGCCGCCCAGCATGCAGTTGCGGATGCCGCCAGTGCCATGGCAATGCGCCGCCACGGTCCGCCCCATCATGTGCGCCACTTCGCAGACCGCCGCGATCTCTGCGACCGTGAGCTGGCTGGCGTGAATGTCTTGCCCGGGCGTTGCGCTGCCACCGGTCGCCATCAGTTTGACGAGGTCGGCGCCTGCTTTGATTTGCTCGCGGGCTGCCTTGCGCATTTCGTCTGGCCCATCGGCTTCGCGGGCGATGAAGTGGGCGTGCCCGCCCGTCATGCTGATGACGCGCCCCGACAGCTTCATGCGCGGTCCCTGAATCCAGCCGCGGTTGATGGCATCGCGCAGGGACATTTCGATATATTTTTCGCCACCCACATCGCGGATGGTCGTCACGCCTTGCTGCAGGGTGCGCTTGCAGATTTCGACCGCCTCGAGCACCAGGGCATCGCGCGGTTTTTCCAGCAGAGCAAACGTGCTCTCTTCGCCGTTGTAGCAGATGTGGATATGCGCGTCAATCAAGCCCGGCAGCAGCCACTTGCCCTGCGCGTCTATCTGCTCTGCGGCTTGGGCAGCGGTGGGCTGGTCGGCTGCTGCGCCCACCCAGGCGATGCGCCCGCCTGCAACATGTACGGCGGCGTCTGCCAGCGGCGCTCCGCCATTGCCGTCGATCAACGTCGC
>JAJDZQ010000116.1 GCA_022824565.1 Anaerolineae bacterium
CTGGGCGCGGGCGATGCCTTTGGCGGCGGCTTCATCTATGGCTTGGTGCGCGGCTGGGGCTGGTACAAGGCGGCGCGTCTGGGCAATGCCTGCGGCGCGATCGTGGTGACCGAGCACGGCTGCGCCAATTTTATGCCGACCCTGCCCGAGGTCGAGGCTTTTGCCGAAGCCTATGGCGGGTTGGATTAGGGACGTTCTGTTGGAGTCGCTGCGCAATGAACAACCGTAATCGTATCGACCATCTGTTGAGTCACTGGCTGTTGGCAGCAGCCATGATCTTGGTCGTGGCGGTATTGACAATCCCGCAGATCGACCGCTTGGCGATGACATTTGACGAGAGAAGGCAGTACATCCAATCGTTTGGCATTATGGAAGTAGCTTACACAGCGAGCGATGCGCTGGCTGCAATACGACATCAGTCACCCGCCCAAGTTCCATTTGGACATTTGCTCCTGCATTTCTGGGGGCATGTTGCCGGGCATTCGCTGGCTGTGGCGCGGCTGCCCTGCGTCTTTGCCGGTTTGATGTCGCTGGCGATGGTCTACCGGTTAGCGCGCGACTTTATTTCGCCCATGGCCGGCTCATTCGCCATTTTCATCTTGTCCTGCCACGCCATGTACGCCTTTTACTTCGCCCATGTCCGCTATTACACGCTGGTTGTCCTGCTGGCAGCGGTCATTCTCTGGCTCTATCTGCGCATCGTCGGTCGCAGCGCTCCGTCCCCTATGCGCCTGTACCTGTCGCTAGCGGTTGCTTGCGCTGCGCTGGTCAGCACGCATATTTTCGGATTCGTTTTGTATGCTGCGGTCTCGCTCTATCATCTCATTGCCGTCAGGAAAGACTGGCGCTGGCTGAAAGTCGTGGCGGCGGCGCTGGTTGGACTTGCTCTGGCTGCCCCGCTGATTTTGCCGACCTTGACCGAAAACACCGCATTCGCAATAAGTACACATGGACCGCGAGCCGATGCGCTTGACGCCACCCTGGCTCAATGGCTGCTGGTAAACAGCAATGGCAGTCGTCGACTGTTTGCAGTCGTGGCGGTGGCTGCAATTGCTGCCTTGCTGCGCGAGGAGCGGAATCCGTTTTTGCTGCTATTGCCGCTGCTGTTGGCAGGTATCGCAATCGCAAGCGCTGCAACTGGCGTCGTTAGCACAGGGCAGATGCGCTACTTCCTCGTAGGAACGCCAATTGTCGCAGGATTTATTGCGACAGGGATTTTCGCTTTATACCGATTGCGCCGTTGGCTGGGTCTGCTTGCGCTGATGATATGGCTGGCGGCAGGACTAAATTTCAACTCAACTTTTAACTGGCACTTTGTGATCCAAGGGCGAACCCAGTCTTTCAATAACTCGCCCTGGCATCTAGTCAGCCGTTGGCTGCAGCGATCCGGCGAGAAGCTGCCTGTGATGGTTATTGAGGGATTGCGCTATGACCATGTATTGGATACAGATCTCCGTGTTCCTGTCAATTTGAAGGAATACTACTTCGGGCAGCATGGAATCGATATCTACAAGCTCGCGACATACGATATCGCCGATTTTGTTGCCTCTAATGCGCTGCTACCGAGCTACTGGGCAGTCTATCAAACCACTCGAATCGAGCCTGCCGCCATCGAAGCTGCCATGCAAAATCACGATTATATCCCTTGCGACACGACACATTTTCCGAACGCAACTGTCCTTGTTACCTATCGCAGAGCAACCTGCGATTGACGCCAAAAGGGCGGCTCACAACTGTCATCAACACCCTGCGCAAGCCAGAACAGCCCGCATCGGCTATACTCGCCAGCATTGAAGCGACTCCGCGAGAACAGCCATGCTCACCACAGCCGAGTTGATCGTCATCGGCATCATCTGCGCGCTTTTTGGCTTGATCGCCCTGACGCGTCTGAAAACCGAGTTGATCGCTGTCATCGTGCTGCTGCTGGTGGCATTCAGCGGCTTGCTGCCCGCCACAGAAGTCTTGGCTGGCTTCAGCAGTTCCGTGGTCATCACATTGATCGGCTTGTTCATCATCACGCGCGGACTGGAGAAAACGGGCGTCATCCAGTTCATCGCGGGCGCATTGCACGATTATGGGCGCGGCAGCGAAGCCAAGCTGATCGCCTTGTTCATGGCGGCGGGGGCGGCGCTTTCGCTGATTATGAATAATGTGGCGGCGGGTGCGGTGCTGCTGCCAGCGGCCGTGCGGGTGGCGCGCATCTCGGACATTGCTGTTTCCAAGCTGCTGATGCCCATGTCTTTCGGCACCCTGGTCGGCGGCATGGCGACTTATCTGACCACCGCCAACATCCTCATGAGCGAGCTGCTGCTGTCGCGCGGCCTGGACGGGCTGGGCATGCTGGACTTTTTGCCGGTGGGCGGCTTGATCGTGATTGCCAGCCTGGTGTATATGCTGCTGTTGGGACGGCGTCTGCTGCCCGAACGCGCCTCCATGACACAGGCATTCAGCCAGCCCGACCTGCACCATACCTACCAGTTGGCCGAGCGCATGTGGCAGGTGCGCGTGCTGACAGAATCGCGATTGGCGGGGCGCAGCGTCGGCGAAAGCGCCATCAATAGCGAGCTGGGCTTGACAGTGGCGGCTGTGCGGCGTGGCGGCGACACGATCTCCGTGCCCAAATCCAGCCAGCTAATCGTGTCTGGCGACGAGTTGCTCATAGTCGGGCGCGAAGAACGACTGGCGCAGTTGCTGGACTGGGGCAACGAGCTCGTCTCTGTTGGAGATGGCGCGCTGCTCATGGAACCTATCGAAATCATGATCGCGCCGCGCTCGGATGCCATCGGCAAAACCCTGTCGCAATTGAAGCTCAATCGCGATGCTGGCTTGCTGGCTGTGGCGCTGTGGCGGGATGGACGCAGCCAGCACACCGATGTGCGCAAATTGCCGCTGCGCGTGGGCGATGCTGTTTTGGTGGTCGGGCAGGCCGAAGATATCGAGCGGCTCTCGCACAATCGCAATTACATCCTGCCGGCCGGTGCCTATTCGACGCATACGGTGGACAAGCGGCGCGCCCCCTTGGCGATTGCCATAACCGCGCTGGCTTTGGCGCTTTCGATATTGAATCTCGCGCCCCTGCCCATCGCCATGCTGGGTGGCGCGGCAGTCATGGTGATCAGCGGCTGCCTGGCGATGGATGACTTTTATGCCGCAGTCGAGTGGCGCGTCATCTTCCTGGTGGCGGGCATGCTGCCATTGAGCTTGGCGATCACCGATTCTGGTTTGGCTGATCGGCTGGGCGCGCTATTGGTGAACGGCTTGTCGGGCGCGGGTGGGCTGGTCGTGGTGGCGGGCATGGTGCTGCTGACGATGCTGGTGGTGCAGGTCATCGGCGGACAAGTTACAGCGTTGCTGGTGGGACCGCTAGCGATCAATGCGGCGCTGCAGATGGGAGTGGACGCGCGGGCGATGTCGGTGGCGGTGGCGATGGCTTGCTCCATGGCTTTCCTCACGCCGATCGCGCATCCGGTCAATATCCTGATGATGGGACCAGGCGGCTACAAATTCAGCGATTTCTCCAAAGTCGGCATCGGCATGACAGTGGTGACGCTGGCGGCGCTGCTGCTGGGGCTGGCCTGGGTGTGGGGGGTCTAGGTGGTGGGCAATGCTGCCAGCTTGTCCAGCCATGCTGAAAAAAGCGGACAGCTTTGACGAATGGTGTCGAGTCCGATTTCCAGAGCGGCAAGTGTTCCCATCGTTGGCTTTTCATACTGGTCTACAAGATCTACGACCCGCTTGCTTGGTGCTGAAATGGGGCTATTGTCAATGTGTTCTGGTGTGGCAAACGTTTTTCGTATGCCAGCGAATGCCGACTCCAGCGAGGGCTTGCCGATGGCGCGGGCGAAGGCGGCCGGGTCGCTAAACAGCAAGCCCTCGAATTCGTGCATCTGCACATAAGGCACGAAGCGCCGCAGCGTGTACTCATCAATATCCTCAGCCAGTCGTGTCCGCAGTGCTGTATGAATGCAATCTGCCTTTGCCGCTATATCACGCAATTCATCTGCTTTGCGCTTGCCTGGAAACGAATCGGGCAGTCCGTAGTAGTCAACGAGCGTTGTGCAGAAAGGTCTGTTGCCAGCCAATAGCATAGGCTTCAGATCAGTCAGCAAACGTTCATAGGTGACATTCCCGCCCTTTTTCGCGCTCGTGCCAATCTCACTAGGTGTCAAGTACACCAGCTGCTTTGCCAGTTCGGGTGCCAGCACCTCAGTTACGAAGGATAACTCTGTTTGCCCTTCGCAGATGACAAAGACCTGGCTCACGCCGGGATTCTCCCGCCCAGCACATTCTTTTTCCAAAGCTCGCCGACGCTGAAGTCTTCCAGCCACAGTTTGTAGTCATCAGGGTTCAGCTTGCAAAAGACAGTTTCGCCATCCTTGCGCTCGACGATGAGCAGGTTTTCCGGGTCGAATTCGTTCACAAGCGCCACGGACTGCGTCGATACGATGACCTGCATGCGCTTGGACGCCGACCGCAGCAGCGCGCCCAGCAGCACGATGGCATGCGGGTGCAAGCCCAGTTCCGGCTCGTCGATGATGATGGTGGCGGGCGGGTCGGGCTGCATCAGCGCGGTTACCAGGCAAATGAAGCGCAGCGAGCCGTCCGATAGCTGACTGGGCAGGAAAAAGTAGTCACTATCCTTTTGCTTCCACAGCAATCTGATCAAATCGTCGCCTGACGCGATTGATGTAGTTTGGAAGTGAAAGTCATCAAAGAATGGAATGGCGAGACGCACTGTTTTACAAATCTGTCTGTAAGTATTGAAGTCTGTCTGCTGCAATTGATATAGGTATGCGGCCAGATTCGACGCGTCATGACGCAGATACTGGTTTTCGTGCAACGCGCTCGGATGCTTGACTGGTGCGCTCTTGCTGGTGTCGTGAAAATGATAGACGCGCCAATCGGAAATCGCCTCGTAGATGTAGTTGGCTCTACGCAATATATTCGGGACAATTTCATCCTTGATCTTTGACTCATTAAATCCGGTCGGGATATACCATGGATGGCCGTTGTACCAAAGTACTTCTTCCTGGAAATACAGGCGGCCATCGGCGCTCGGCGCGAGTGAAAACTCGTATTCATTTACTCCGAAAGCAATTCGCGCGCGGATCTTCTGAGTCTCCTTGATGCCATAGCTTAGGATGCGGGTGCTGTCGCCGCGGTCACTGACCCACACTTGCAGCCGCCTCTCCACCAACTCGCGCAGGAAGTCAAAGAAGGCCACAAAGTTGGACTTGCCCGCGCCGTTCTGTCCGATGAGCACGGTCAAATCTCCCATCTCCAGGTTCTCCAGCCGGCGTATGGACATGAAGCCTTCTATCGTGAGGCTTTTGATCGAGCGTGATTGTTCCATTGCGCTTGCCCCGCAAGGCTTTTCTATTGCTGCCTAGCGTACCACAATGTTTATGCCTCCAGTTAGTATTGCGGTATCATACGGACATGAGTTGACACACCTGTCTGACAGTTGGCGCGGCAGCTGCTTTTTTTGAATCCGCCCATTTTGCGCGATCATGTTCTACAATCTTCGTGGCGGTGTCGCAATAATTCTTGTCAGTGTAATTCACAGCGGGGGAGCGCATACCGATGTCATCACAAGCAAGCACTGCCAGTCAAGGCTCAGATTCCCTAGCCAGCCGCCACAGCTTTTTGTTGCGGGGGCTGCTGTTGATCATCGTGGTCGGCGTGGTGATGTCGCTGGGCAATGTCAACATTGGCGCGGTCGGGCAGGGTCTGGGTTATGCGCTGGCGGGCGTCTGTGTCTTTATCACCTTCCGCATCCTGGGCTTCGTTGATTTGACCGTCGACGGCGCTTTTCCCATCGGTGGCGCAGTCTGTGCCATTTTGATCGTCAATGGCTCCAGCCCAGAGGTGGCTCTGCTGGTGGCTTTTATCTTCGGCGCATTGACCGGGCTGGCGACAGCGCTGGTGGATATTCTCTTCAAAATCGAAGGCTTGCTGGCCAGCATCATCGTTATCACTGGTGCCTATACGGTGACCCTGCGCATCATGGGGGGGCGCAGCAACATCCCGTTGCTCGGGCAAGAGACCCTCATCAGCCGGCATTCGCGCCCCTTCCGCGCTTGGCTGGTCGAGCAATTTGGCGATGGCCTCAAGCGCCAATCTACGAATCTTTTGGAGATCATTCTTTTTGGCGGGGTTGTCATCGTTGTTTTGGTGATTCTGTACTGGTTTATGCGCAGCGAGTTCGGCTTGGCGGTGCGCGCGACTGGCAAAAACGCGCAGATGGTCCGCGCCACCGGCATCAATCACTATGTGATGATCGCGCTGGGCTTGATGGTCGCCAATGGCTTGGCCGGCTTGAGCGGCTCGCTGGTGGTGCAGCAATTTGGCTTTGCCGATGTCAGCCTGGGCTTTGGTTTGATCGTTCGCGGCTTGGCGGCGGTTATAATCGGCGAGGTGCTGCTGCGCCCCAAAAGCACGGGCCAACGGCTGATCGCGGCGGTGGCAGGCATGCTGGTCTTTGATATTTCACGCGCCTGGATATTCAGCGCGCTCGATCTGCCCACCACCGATATCCAATTGGTCAGCGCGCTGGTGGTGCTGGCAGCCCTGGGCACGCCGCGCCTCTACGAACGTTACAAAGCTTTCCGTCAACGCTTTGCCAACACGAGGTGAGATCATGCTCGAGCTTGACAATGTCTCGGTAACATTCAATGCAGGCACAAACAACGAAGTCCGCGCGTTGAAAGAGGTTTCGCTGTCTGTCGAAGAGGGCGATTTTGTGACTGTCATCGGCAGCAACGGCGCGGGCAAAAGCACGCTCTTTGGCGTCATCGCTGGCGCGGCCACAGCTGCCTCTGGGCAGATCCATCTGGACGGCCACAACATGACACATTGGCCCGAATACAAACGTTCGCAAGTTATCGGGCGCGTCTTCCAAGACCCGCGTCTGGGCACCTGCCCAGGGCTGACCATCCGCGAGAATCTGTCGCTGGCGGCGATTCACGGTCGGCGTCTGGGTTTGCGGCGCGATGTGAAGCAAGACCAGGAACAGTGGTTCCGCGACGAGCTGGCACGCCAACAGCTGGGCTTGGAAGAACGGCTGGATACCGATGTGGCGCTGTTAAGTGGCGGGCAGCGGCAATCGATCACCCTGATCATGGCCACGCTGGTCAAACCCAAGTTGCTGCTGCTGGACGAGCATACAGCCGCGCTCGATCCCAACGCCGCCGAACAAATCATCACCCTCACGCGTGACTTGGCCGACCGCCACGAAATGTCGACGGTCATGATTACCCACAGCATGCAGCAAGCCTGCGACCTGGGCAGCCGCGTCATCATGATGCATCAGGGCGAAATCGTATTCGACATCAGCGGCAGAGAACGCTACCAGTTGACCCCCTCCGACTTGATCGACCGCTTCCATTCGCTGGGAGATGCCGAGCTATCCGATGCCCAGATATTGGGGCAGACAGGCTCTTTCTCGCAGAAAGACCTGACCGCCCTCGCCAGCGCATCGAGCCGCAATCGCTAGCGGTGCCGCGCCCAAAAGCGCCTGCCGCCGCAATGCCTGGCTGTACGGTTGTCTACGGAAAAAACCCCCACCCGCCGGTCGCGCAGATGGCGACGGCCGGGCAGGGGATTGTGAGGGGCGGACAGACTGTCTAGCTGCTGGCAGCGCTGATGGCGCGCTTCAAGAAGACGCCGGCCATGGCGCTGCGATAGGCTTCGGGATATGCCACATCGCCCGTCAGCCAGTCGCCAATGTCATCGCTCAGCGCAGCCGCAGCCGCCGCTAGCGCAGCATCATCCAGCGAGCTGCCGACCAGCGCCGCCGCCGCCCCAGCGCACTTGACCGCCTTGACAGTTGCGCCGCCGACCGCGACATCCGCTTGCGCGCAGGTGCCGCCATTCATCTTCAGGCAGACGGCGACTCCCACGATAGCATAGCGAGAAGCGGGATGCGGCAACTTGACATAGGCGCATTGACAGTCGCTGCAGTCGGGCAGGCTGATGCTGGTGATTAGCTCGCCATCTTGCAAGTCTGTTTCGAAGAGGTCGACGAAGAAGTCTTGCGCGCCGACACTGCGGGAACCGTCAGCGCCCTGGATATGGATCGTAGCGCCGCAGGCCACCAGCGCGGTGGGCGGGTCGGAAGCGGGGTCGGCATGGGCGATATTGCCGCCCAAGGTGCCAAAGTTGCGCACCGCCTGGTCACCCACCATGCCACAAGCCTGCGCCAACGCCGGGCAAGCAGCGCCAACCGCAGCCGACGCGGCGATCTCGGCATGGGTCGCTGCGCCACCGATCGACAGGTTGCCATTGCTGCTGATGCCACGCAGCGCGTCGATGCGGCTGATATCCACCAGTTGGTCGGGCGTGGACAAGCGCAGCTTCATGGCTGGCAGCAGCGAATGCCCACCGGCCAGAAACTTGCCATTGTCGCCGATGGCAGCCAGTGCGCTTTCTACGCTGTCGGCGCGTTGATAATCAAATTGTTGTGGCCACATGTAGTTAGTTGCCTCCGTTTGCATTCTGTATGGCTTGCCAGACTTTTGCCGCTGTCAGTGGCATGTCGATCTGCGCGACGCCCAGCGGCGACAGCGCATCCAGCACGGCATTGTACACCGTTGGCGTACTGGCGATGGTGCCGGTTTCGCCAACACCCTTGACGCCTACCGGGTGATGCGGCGATGGGGTCACCGTCTCGCCCAGCTCGAAGTTGGGGAACATATCGGCTTTGGGCATGCAATAATCCAGCATCGTGCCCGTCAGCAGCTGGCCGTTGTCATCATAGATGACGCCCTCGCACAGCGCCTGCGCCACGCCTTGCACGACCCCGCCATGAATCTGCCCGGCAACGATCTCTGGATTGATCTGCGGTCCACAATCGTCAACGGCGATATAGCGCTGCAAGTCGATGCTGCCTGTAACCGGGTCGACTTCGACGATGGCGATATGCGTGCCAAAGGGATAGACGAAATTGGGCGGGTCATAAAACTGCGATTCCTCAAAGCCGGGGTCCATGCCTTCGGGCATATTCCAAGCCAGGTGCGCCATCAAGGCCACATCCTGGATGCTTTGCGCCTGGTCGGGCGATCCTTTGACCGAGAAGCTGCCATCTGCGTACTCAATGTCGTCGGGGTTGGCTTCCATCAGATGCGCCGCCAGCACGCGCGCCTTTTCTTTCAGCTTGCGCGAGGCTTGCGCCAATGCCGCCCCGGTGACAGGCGTCGTGCGGCTGCCATAGGTGCCCCAGCCCATGGGCGTCTCGGTGGTGTCGCCGTGAATCACCTCGATGTCATCGACCGGGAAGCCCAGCTCTGACGAGATGATCTGCGCCAGGGTGGTTTCGCTGCCTTGCCCATGGGGCGATGCGCCGATGAGCGCTTGCACTTTGCCAGTCGGCGTTACGCGCACAGTCGCGCTTTCCCACAAGCCGCCCTGAAAGCCGACTGCTCCAGCCACCTGGCTAGGACCCAAGCCGCACATTTCGGTATAGGCTGTGACGCCGATGCCCAGATAGCGACCCTCTTGCAGCGCCTGCGTCTGCTGAGCGCGGAAGTCGTCATAGCCAGCCATAGCCAGCGCCTTGTCGAAGGCCGCCTCATAATCGCCGCTGTCATAGGTCAAGCCCGCGGCGACATCATAGCCGTCTGCAAAGGGCGGGATGAGGTTCTGTCGGCGCAGCGCGACCGGGTCCATATCCAGCGCGTCAGCCACTTTGTCCATCATGCGCTCCAGCAAGAATGTGGCTTCGGGACGGCCAGCGCCGCGATAGGCATCGGTCGGCGTCGCATTGGTCATCACGCCGATAGACTCGCAATAGACATTGTCGATTGTGTAGGGACCGACATAGAGCAAGCCATGCAAAATCGTGGGGATGCCGGGCGCCGCTGTGGACAGGTAAGCGCCCATGCCGGCATACACAGTCGCGCGCACGCCCAAGATCTTGCCGTCATTGCTGGCTGCCATATCCACGAATTGCACATGGTCGCGCCCGTGAATGGTGGTGAGATAATTTTCACTGCGGGTTTCTGCCCAGCGAATCGGCACGCCCAGCTTCATGGCTGCCCAGCTGACCAGCGCTTCGTCTGGATAGCAGGGGATCTTGCTGCCAAAGCCGCCGCCCACCTCTGGCGCGATAACGCGAACCTTGTTCTCTGGCAAGCCTGTGACTGCGCTGACGATGAAGCGATGGATGTGCGGATTCTGCGAGGTGCACCACAGGGTCAATTCACCAGTGGCGGCGTTGTATTGCGCGCTGGCTGCCCGTGGCTCCATGGCTGTCGGCAACAGGCGCTGTTGCAAAATGCGCTCGGAGACGACAACATCCGCCGCTGCAAAGACGGCATCGCTGGCGTCTTTATCAAATGGCGCCCAGCGGAAGGCGATATTGCCTTCGACATCGGCGTGCAGCTGGGGAGCGCCGGCTTGAGCCGCCTCGTGCGGGTCGACCACGACAGGCAGTTCTTCATAGTCGACCAAGACTGCATCGGCGGCATCCTGCGCCTGATAGCGGCTGTCCGCCAGCACGATCGCCACGCCATCGCCGACATAACGCACGACATCGCTCGCCAAAGCCGGGTGCTCGGGCGTTTTCAAATCGCTTTCGGGGATGAGCCAGGCGGTGGGCAAGCCAGCCAGGTCGCCGATGTCACTGCCGGTGAAAATGGCGCGCACGCCAGGCAGGTCCGCCGCGGCCGAAGCATCGATAGAAACGATGCGGGCGTGGGCATAGGGGCTGCGCACAACGGCCATGTGCAGCGCGCCCTGCAGCTTGATGTCGTCGGTATAGCGCGCCTCGCCAGTTATCAGGCGCGGGTCTTCGCGCCGTTTGATGCCACTGCCGAAGATCCGCGTGCTCATCAGGCACCTCCTGCGGCGGCGTCAGCCACCTGTTTGACCGCCTTCACGATATTGTGATAGCCGGTGCAGCGGCAGATATTGCCTTCCAGGTAGTGGCGGATCTCGTCTTCTGACGCGCCGGGGTTGTCGCGCACAAAGGCGGCCGAAGCCATGATCATGCCCGGCGTACAATAACCGCATTGCAGCCCGTGGTTCTCCCAGAAAGCGGTTTGCATGGGGTGGTGTTCGCCATTTTCTGCCAAGCCTTCGATGGTGGTGATGTCCGCGCCATCGGCTTGGGCGGCCAGCAAGGTGCAAGCTTTGGCGATCTTGCCATTGACATGGATCGTACAAGCGCCGCACTGGCTGGTGTCACAGCCGATTTTGGTGCCAGTCAAGTCAAGGTCTTCGCGAATAAAATGGACCAGCAAGGTGCGCGCCTCCACTTCGCGCGAGACAGCCTCGCCATTTATGGTCATAGATACATTCATATTGTCCTCCTCCGCTAATCAATCAAGTGCTTCGCGTCGTACAATGGCGATTCAAATTAGCGCCGGCAATATATACCAGCTTGCCGCCAGTATATCGCTTTTTTTGTTGCGCTGCAAAAAGTCGCCGACGCAAATGCAAACGGCTGCTTCCTGCGCTTTAAACCTCTTCGCGCGCGATGTTAAATTTGCTTGGAATGCCACCCCCTCGCCCCCCCGACAGATCAGGGGGAAGCTGACCCCCACCCCAAACCCCTCCCCCAAAATGAGGGAGGGGCTTTTCACACCCCCTCAATCCCCCCGACAAGTCAGGGGGAGGAACACACCTTGACTCCCCTCCCTGACTCGTCGGGGAGGGGCTGGGGGAGGGGTTGTAATGGTCTTATTTGGGAGGGGCTTGCAGGAATTGCGCCAGGTGATGCTTCCACAGCGCAGCCAGCGTATGCGTACCGTGTCCGCGCGTCTGGTCGCTGATTGGCAACAGCACATACTGCGCGTCAGGCAGTCGCTGCATGGCCGCTTCCATGATGCCCAGCTCGGGCGGATTGACCTGGTCGTCGGCGGAGTTGATAGCCAGCAGCGGCGCGCGGATCGTCTCCAGGCTCGGCGCGGGATCATAATCTTCGCTGGCGGAGAAGGCGTAGAGCATGTCGTTGGCGTCCAGAACACTGGCAGCCTGGCGAATGCGCTGCGCCAGAAAGCGGTCGGCGGCGGCGCGCGTCGGCGCTTCGTTCTGCCAGTGCAGCGGGCAACTGGTCATCATAATCAGCAAATGGGCAGCGTTGATGAGGCCGGGCGGCTGCTCGGTGTATTCGCCCTGTTGCCAGGCGGGGTCGCTGCGGATGGAATCCATGATCATCTTGCGAATCATGCGGTTGCGCCCGGCGATCTGCGCCGGCAGCGATGCCAGCGGCAGCAGGCAATCCATGAAGTCGGGCTGCTGTATGCCCCACAGCCAACTGTGCATCCCGCCCATGGATGTGCCCATGACGAGGCGCAGGTGGTCGATGCCCAGGCACTCCGTCAGCAGGCGATATTGGGCGTGGACCATGTCGCGATAGCCGTACCGTGGGAAGCGCATGCGCAATTCATCGCTGGGCTTGCTGGAGTTGCCGTGGCCGATGCCATCGGGCAGGATGATGTAATGCGCGCGCGCATCCAAGGGCTGCCCCGCACCAAAAAGCTCGCCGGCGAAGCTCGGCTGCAGGAACTGCGCGCCACGGCCCGTCGTGCCATGCAAGATTAAGACGGCATTGCTCGTGCGCCCATGCGCGTCTCGTCGCGGTTCGCCCAGGGTGCGGGCGTGAATGCGCAGTTGCGAGAAGACCTCGCCACAATCAAAGGCGAAATCGCGCAGAATATAATCGCGAGCCAGCGCTTTCATGCGCCTGTGACGGGCAGGGCACAACGCCGCGCAAAGAGTCGCTGTCCGCGCAGTATCATCAGGTTGAAGCCGGGCGCGCAGTTGGCATCGGGCTCATCGACAGTCAAGCCGGGATACGCCGCCAGGTTGCTCCAGGTCGAAGGACAGCTGATGTAGCTGATGCCATCGGCGCAGGAAATGGTCGGCTGATGGATGTGCCCATGCAGGACGCCAGCGATGCGCTGGCTGTGTCGCGCCAATATGGCATGTGCCGCCGCTCCGTTCTGCACGCGCATGGAATCGTCCAGCCAGGCCACGCCAGTTTCCAGCAGCGGGTGATGCGCCGCCACGATGATCCGCCCGTCCCGGCAAGAGCCCAGCGCCGACTCCAGCCAGTCCAGTTGCTGTGGGCGCAGGCTGGGGGCATGCTCGCTGCCGCCACTGGTGTCCAGCGCGATGACATGCAAATCGTCCAGTCGCAGCTGGGCATCGCGCAGAACATGCCGCTGTCTGCCATCGTGCAGGATCGCGCTCAGCAGATCGCCCGAATCGTGATTGCCGGGCAGCATGATGAGGGGAGTGGGCAACTCGTCCAGCAGCTCGCGAGCGCAGTGGTAATCTTCCGCCAGTGGCTCGGCGCAGACATCGCCGGTATGCAAGATAAAATCGAGCGGGTAGGGCAGCTGTTTGATGGCGCGCACCAGATTTTTTGCGTCTGTGTTGGGGTGGTGGGTGCCAGCGCGCAGCCAATGCGGATGATACGCTGGGTCGCCGCTGATGTGCGTGTCGCTGATATGCAGGAAGGTAGTCATGGCTCGCTCAGGTGATTGCCAGTGGATTAACCCAGGATCCAGTCGCGCCGGTCAGTTTCAATGGCGCGATGAGCAGCAGAAATTCGTAACTGCGCGCCGCCGCCAGCTCGTCCAGGTTCAGGTTCTCGACATGGGTGATGCCGCTGTGCACCAGCAGAAAGCGATGCACCGAGTGGTCATAGGGTGGCATGGCTTCGACAGCCATATTGTCTGCGCCCACCAAGGTCATGCCCTGCTCGACCAGGCATTGCGCCGCCGAAAGATCCAACCCGGTCTGGGCATCGCGATAAGCGGGGTCGCCTGCCCGCAGCCGCGCTATGCTGCCCGTGCGCACCAGCACCGCCGTGTCCGCGCCGATCTCTGTGCCTTGCCGCGTTTGCGCCGCCAGGATGTCGTCCGCGTTGATGATGGTCGCCGCCGGCAGCATGTCGACGCCTTTCTGCCCAGCCACATCCAGCAGCACGCCACGCATTACGATTGGCGGCATCTGCTCAATGCTGAGATGGCGCTGTCCGGCCGAGCTTGCGCTTTGGCTGGCTGGGATGGTCTCGCCGGCGGCGGCATAGATGCGCGGTTCGCCCTGGGAGTCGGGGTTGCCAGCGGCGTCTTGTTTTTCGGCGATGTGACAGAGCGCGTCGATGTGCGTGCCGACATGGATGGACATAGAAATGACTTCGGCGGCGGGGGCAGCCGGGTCAATCGTGGACGGATCGCTGTGACGCAAGTGTGGCGCGATCGAATACGACTTCATGACTGCGCCGGGCGTCAGCATGCCCTCCTGAAAATCGACGCCCAGGCTATAGACTGCGCCAGTTTTGACCAGGCTCAGCAATTGCGGCGTCAAACGCGGGATGGGCAGTTGTCCATAGGCAGTATGGGGCATGGCTGCGCACTCCGTATCAATTTGCAGCTAAGTGTAACAGTTTGGAGTTTTTGCGGCTAGCCAACCGGGTCGCTTTCAATGCGCTCGGCTCCCTGATGCTTCGGGGAGGGGGCGCGCCGCGTAGACACTGGCGGTCGGGGGTGGGGTAGACCCGCATATGCGCTCCCTTGGAAACCTGTCCTGTCCCCTCGACAGCCGCGCGTAGGGGCGAGGCGGCGACTCGCCCGATCACCCCCCCCCTCAATCCCCCCGACGGGTTCACCCCCTCGGTCTCCCCGACAAGTCAGGGGGAGGCAAGGCTTTGGCTACCCTCTCCAACCTGTTGGGGAGGGGCTGGGGGAGGGGTTGGCTACCCTCCCTGATACTTCGGGGGAGGGTAAAGGGAGGCAAAGTGTATGCGCTAGGGCAGGGCATCGACAGGCAAGCCGCTGGGCACGGTTTCGGGCAGGATATGCGCCAGGTCCTGGGCGGCGGGGTCGGTCAATGCTTGCAAGAAATGTACCAGGTCGGCCGCATCAGCCTCGCTCATGGGCATGCCAGCGCGCAGCGGTTTCGCTACGGAATGCGCTTGCCTGTCGAAGTCGTAGGGCAGCAGTTGATTTTGCAGTTGTGGCGGCAGTTGCTGGCTCGGCACATAGGCGATATTGGCGCGCCACGGATTGGCATGATGCCAGATGACCTGCGTCAACTCGCGGTAGGCGCCGCTGTGCAGGTAGGGGCTGGTCAACGCGACATTGCGCAGGCTGGGCGTTTTGAAGCGGTACTGGTCGCGAAAATCAAAGCTGACATTGGCGCGGCCGAGGTCATCGCGGCCGTCTTCGCCATTATCCTTGCCTGGCCCCAATTGTGGCGCGAGCAGGTTATGAAATCGCTGGTCGGTGAACAAGTCGCCGCTATGACAGCCGGCGCATTGGATGCCCGCCTTCATTTCGCCAAAAAATAGCAGCGCGCCACGTTTTTGCGCCTGGCTCAGCGCAGCTACATCGCCAGCCACATAATCGTCCCAAGGCGCGGCGGTGAAGATGAGTTGACGTTCGAAGGCCGCGATCGCTTCTGCCAGTTGCCGCAAGTTGATTGCGTCACTGCCGAAGACATCGGCAAAGCGCGCGGCGTATTCCGGGTTGTCGCTGAGCCGCTGCAGCAGCACCTGGCGGATGACCATGGGCGGATGCGTGCCCAGGCTGATGCCAGCCATCTCGTGCTGCGATGTGATCGGGAAGAGCACCTGCGCCATCAGCGGGTCGTTCAGGTCAAGCTCGTTGATAGCATCTTCCAACGTATGCACGCCTGCGCTCGCCTCGACGCGCCCATCCCAAAATTGCCGCGAAAGCAGGGCGCTGTTGATGATGGTCGGGCTGTTGCGCGGAATGAACACATCGATGAAGGGGTTGGCGACCGTGCCCTCGCCGTCCAGCTGCACCACTGCGCGAAAAGCGCGCTGTTCGCCCAAGCCCGCCCCGCCAGTGCCGATGGGCAGAGCGCGCGCATCGGCCATGGCAAAAGCGGGATGATGACAGGTGGCGCAGGCGATATTCTGGTCGCCCGACAAAATGGGATCAAAAAACAGGTCGCGTCCCAGGCGCGTTAGCTCGCTTTCGGCTTCGATCAACTCGCGGCCCGGGTAGGCGCTCAAACTCTGCTGAACGATAACGCGGCGCAGGGCGTCGTCCAGGTCGCTGATTTGCGCATAGACGGCTGGCGGCTGGTCGGCTGGTGGATAGCGGCGCGGCTGGGGCGGCGCGGCATCAAAACTGATATGCAGCAGGCGGCCGCGATAGACTTCGCTGATGTAGAGGCTGCCATCGGGCATCGGCAGCAGGGCGCTGGGGAAGTGCAGATCATCAAGAATCGTCCGCAAGACGCCATCCGCAGCCAGGCGGCTGAGACGGCCACTGGCGGGCAGCTCGTCCAGGTCGGTGAAACAGGGACTGCCGGGCGGCAATGCGCCAAACTCCAAGATCCACAGCGCGCCATCACCAGCCTGCGCCACATCAATGGGCATATTCAAGCCATCGACCAGGCTGCGCAGCCCTCCCGCATCGGGCATCGCCACCAGCTCGCCGCTGTTCTGCACATGCGGGCAGCCACCCATCAGCGCAACCACAGTCGCGGTCGATTGTCGCATTATCCCCGTGGGCAGCGCATCCAGCCGTCCGCTTGGCAGGCGCGGATTGTCCAAACGCGCGAAATGATGCACATAGCGCAACATCCTGTCTTCGCCCTCGCCGACCAGTCCATTGCCCGCGCTATCGCTGAGCAGTGGCGCGCCAACCGCGTCAAAAGCGATGTCAAAAGGATGCAGCAAAAAGACGGTCCCGCGCTCGGTCTGGCGAGGCTGTAGGTCTCGCGGCGTAAAAGCCGGGTCTGGCAAGCGAGCGGCCTGCGCAACCGGCAAGCTGTAGAGCCCGCTGCCGGGCAAAGCCACGATAATGTCTGCGCCATCTGGCATGACAGCCACGACTGGCGCGCTGAAGAGCCCGTTATTGACGCGTCCGGTCGGCAACAGCGAGAGCAGCCGCCCCAAGACGCCATCGCTTTGCAGCAGACTGACGCCGGCGCTGCGCTCGCCATGTCCGCCGGCTTCGGCGATCAAAATGCCGCCATCGGGCAGCGCTGCCAAGCCAGCTGGATAATACAAACCTTCGGCGATAACTTGCACGCGCGGCGCTTGTGCCTGGCTGGACAAAGCTAGCAGGCAATATCCAAAAACCAGTATTTTCCACACGCGGCGCACACACAGAATGTATCGCAATCTGGAGCGAAAGCCAATGACTTCTGTGGATTTTTCAAAGGTTGAGCCATTGCCCCGCCCCCTATACCACCGGCAGCTGCAGGGTGCCGGCGGTCAAGTCGTCTTTCAGCCAGGCATAATCTGGATCATCAACCGGCGGCGTCGCGCGGGCATCATCCAGCAGCTCGCCAGCCAGATAATTCAGAAAATACAGATTGCTGCCCGGCGCGGCGCTGGTCGAATGGAAGCCCTGGGTGACCAGCACCAGATCGCGGTCGCGCACGGCGAAGATTTCTTCAAAGTCGCTGTCAACGCGATAATTGCGGTGCAGCGCCACGCCATTGCCCGGTTGCGTACGAAAATAATAGGTTTCGTCCAGGGTGGGCGAGCCCAAATAGCCATCGTGGCAGTGTGGCGGATAGCCCGACCATGCGCCGCCCGGCACATAGACTTCGTAGAGAATCAGCCGCTCGGCCGGCAGGGGATGCGCCAGGATGTGATTGACCTGCCGCCGCGCTGCCCCGCCACCACGCACTTCCGAGCGAATCTCGTCTGGGGTGAAGAGCCGCGGCGGATACTTGCCAGTCGCCGGCGCCGCCCCCAGCGCAAACTCAAAACGCGATTCGCTGCGCACGCCAAATTCTTGCCCGGGTGGCAGATAGAGCACAGACGGCTTCTCGGCAAAGACACCTGCGCGCTGCATGTGGTAGCTGCCCGCCGCCGTTTCGATGCTGCCTGCGCCCAGCAGCGGCACCAGCGCCAGCTCGGTGTCTTCGGTGCGATGCAGATACACCTGCCCGGCCGCCAGGTTGACCACGCGATAAGACAAGTATTGCCAGCCAGCGGATTGTGGCGTCACATCCAGCGCGATCATGGCATCGGCGGTCGATTTGAGATGATTGCTCATGGGGATTCTCCAATTCTGGGCAAATTCCCGCCCTGCAAACGAATGTCAGTAAGACCAAGAACGAAATGAAAGAAAAATGAGCCACCGAGTACACCGAGTTGAATGAGTATTTCGAGTGAGTTAAACCTCTGTGCTCTCTGTGCCCTCTGAGTTCTCTGTGTCGAAAAACGCGCAGTACTTTGTTGGTTTCACTTCTTTGATTCAAGGAGTTCGCGCGAGGAAATCCTCGACTTCGCGCAGGCTTGGCAGCGCCCTGGCACAGCCCTGCCGCGAGACGACCAGCGCGCCGCAAGCATTGCCAAAACGCGCCGCCCGCCGCCATCCCCAGCCACGCGCCCAGCCGCAGATCAAACCGCTGGCAAACCCATCGCCCGCGCCAACTGTGTTGACGATCTCGACCGGGAAGCCCGGCACATCAATCCGCGCTTTTCGCTGCACGATACTGACGCCAGCTGCGCCACGTTTGACGATCAGCACAGCGGGGTGGTTCCGGGCGCATTCATCCAGCAGGCTTTCCAGTTCTTGCTTGTTGGGCGCTGCGCCGCCAGCCATGACCACGCTTGGGTCGGGCGAAAGGGCGGCATAAAACTCTTCTTCGGTGCCGATAACGACATCGCAAAGTGGCAGCAACCGGCGCATTCGCAAGCCAAAAGCCAGCGCGTGCGTCCATTGGTCGGGGCGCAGATCGAGGTCGAGGAAGGTGGTCACGCTCAGCTGTCGCGCTTGTTCGGCCAGGTAGAGTGTTGCATCTCCAGCGCTGCCGCGGCTCATCGCTGTGCCAGAAAGCTGCAGCGCCCGCGCCCCTCCCAGTGGCAGCGCCCGCGCCTCATCCAGGCTGAGGTGAATGTCGGCGGGATTTTCGCGGTAGAAAAGCAGGGGAAAGTTGTCTGGCGGCTGCACGCCCACCACCGCCATGCCCGTCCGCCGCCCCGCTCTGACTGCGATATGCGCCGTGTCGACGCCCTCGCGGTCGAGGTACGCGCGCACAAAGCGACCCACCTCGTCATCGCCGACCGCCGTGAAAGCCAGCGCGCGCAGGCCCAGCCGACTCGCGCCGATGGCGATGTTGACAGGACTGCCGCCCACGCTGGTTTCGAAGCTGTTAATCTGTGGGAAAGGCGCGCCAATATCCCGCGAGAACAGATCCAGCGACACCCGCCCGACCGTGATGAGGTCCAAAGTCATACGCTCGTCCCTTTCAACCCTTCTCCCAGCCCCCTACCCATCAGGACGGTGAGGGTCAACCCCTCCCCCAGCCCCTCCCCGACGAGTCAGGGAGGGGAGCCAATTCCTGCCTCCCCCTGACCTGTCGGGGGGACCGAGGGGGGTTGAGCCTCCCCCTGACTCGTCGGGGGGACCGAGGGGGGTTCCGGCTTCGATTGCATCCAGCGCCTCGCCGACGGCCTCGACCAAGCCCGGCAGCGCGCTCAAATCGGCATCCCAAAGCGGCTCGTGTTCCAGCAGGGCACGCGCCAATGCCTCGTGCGTCTCGGCGGCGTGCCATTGTCGGGCAAACCAATCTAGCACCGTCGGGTCATCGTTGAGCGGGGAGATATCGCCGCGGTACAAGCGCAAGAAGCCAGCCAGCGCCAAGACCAGCCGCCCGGGCAGCTTGCCCGCATTTGCCTGATACCCCAGCAGCGATGGCACGATGCGCTCTTTGACCTTGCTGGCGCTGTTGAGCGAAATGGTTTGCAGCTTGTGATGGATGCGCGGATTGCGAAAGCGGTCGAAGACATGGCGCGCGAATGCCCGCAGTTCGTCGCGCGGCACCTCGCCGACCGACGGGATAACTTCCTGAAAGATGAGCTCCTGGATAAATGTCCCCAGCGCTGGATGCTCAATGGCGTCGCGTACCGATTCCATGCCCAGCAGCAGCCCCAGCGGCACCATGGCGGTGTGCGCGCCATTCAACAGGCGGACTTTGATGGTGCGGTAGGGCGCGGCATCGGCGACAATTTTGACCTGTAGCGGCGTTTTCGCTCGTCCCAGCGGCAGCTCGTCCAGCAGGCTCTGCGGCGCTTCGATGATGAAGCTGTGATAGATCTCGCCAGCCACCAGCAGGCGATCGCGGTAGCCCAGCTGCGCGAAGAGGCGCTCGGCATCGGCGGCGGGATAGCCGGGAATGATGCGGTCGACCAAGGTGTTGCAAAATTGATTGCAATTCATCAGCCAGTCGCAGAAATCTGGTGGCAATGCCCATTGCGCGGCGTACTGCAGGATGATCTCGCGCAGGCGGGTTGCGTTGTCGGTGATCAATTCGGTCGGGATGATGATGCAGCCAGCCTCGCTTGCCCCGCCGAAATGCTGCCAACGTTCATACAGAAAACGAGTTAGCTTGGCAGGAAAAGTCGCCGGCGGCGCATCGTCCAGTTGGTCGTCTGGTGAATGCGCGATGCCCGATTCGGTTGTGTTGGAAAAGATGAAACGGATGCTTTCCTGGCGCGCTACTGCCAGATAGGACGCGAAGTCGTCATAGGGATAGACTGTGCGGTTGACGCAGCTGATCAGCCGTGTCTGCTCAAAAAAATCGCCAGCCTGCACCCCATGCAGCCAGGTGGTGAACAAGCCATCCTGGGCATCCAGCGCCTCGTAGCGACCGGGCGTGGCTTTGACCAGGACGATGCCTGCGCCGAAGTCCGCTTCGTCATTCAACACATCCACCAGCCAATCGACGAAGCCGCGCAGAAAGTTGCCGCCGCCGAATTGCACGATGCGCTCGGGCTGGCGCGGCGCATTGCGATTGGCTTTGCTCAGGAAATTTGTCATCTGCTTCTCCAACCTCTCCCCGTCAGGACGGAGAGGGTAGCCAACCCCTCCCCCAGCCCCTCCCCGACGAGTCAGGGAGGGTAGCGATTACATACTTCCCCTGACTCGTCGGGGGGACCGAGGGGGGTTGCACTTGCTTCCCCCTGACTCGTCGGGGGGAGCTAGGTCTGTCATCTGCCAGGTCCGTTCATCACAAACGATAGGTATCTTTCGCCAGATCATAGGCCAGCGCGCGCATCATAGCGTGGGCGTCTTCGTCGTCAATGAAGCCGCGAAGCAACTGCCCGGCCAGCCAGTGCGCGCAAGCCCGCCGCCAGACATCGTGCCGGGTGGGGATGCTGGGATACGCGCGCGTGTCATCGTTGAAGCCCGCCAGGTTATACATACCTGCCGTTTCGACCACGGCATCCAAGAAGCGAATGATGCCCAGCCAGCTGTCATAAAACCACCAGGGCGGTCCCAGGCGCAGGATGGGATAGTGCCCGGCCAGCGGCGCAAGCTCGCGACTGAGCGTGGTTTCGTCCAGGTTGAAGAGCACGAGCCGCAGCTTGCTGTGATTGCCGAAGCGGTCGAGCAGTGGCTTCAGATTGCGCGTGAATTCGCTGCTTGTGGGCATGTCCGCGCCCATATCCCGTCCATGCCGCGCATACAGGGCGGGATTGTGATTGCGCCACGAGCCGATATGCAGCTGCATCACCAACCCGTCTTCGCTGCTCATGCGCGCCATTTCCAGCAGCATGTGCCCAGTGAAGCGCTCGGCATCGTCATTGCTGGCTTTTCCACTCAGCGCCCGCTGAAAGATGGCCTCGGCGCTGGCGGCATCCAGCTGTTCGGTATAGGCGGCCAAAGCGGCATGATCGGTGGCTGTCGCGCCCTGCGATTGAAAGAAGGCTCTGCGTTGTTCGAGCGCCTGGATATAGCTGGCGTAGTTGTGGATGGCCGTGCCAACCGACTCGCCCAGCAGCTCGATATTATCGCGCCAGCCGGCATCGATATTGACCACAGCATCGGGGCGAAAAGTGGGGATGATGCGCCCGCCCCAGCCCGATTCGCGGATGGCCATGTGTTGCTCCAGGTTGTCGGTGGCGGCGTCGGTGGTGGCCAAGACCTCGATATTGAAGCGCTCGTACAAGGCGCGCGGCCGAAATGCCTCGCTTGCCAGCTGCGCAGCGATATCGTCATAGATGGCCGTGGCGTTGGCGCTGTCCAGCTTGCGGGTGATGCCAAAGACATCTGCCAACTCATCGCGTATCCAGATGCCGGTTGGCGTCGCGCGGAAGAGATGCCAGTTGTCACAGACCAACTGCCAGATCTTGCGGTGGTCGGTTTCGGCTGGCATGCCGGTCTGCGGGGGGATGCCCAGCGCATCCAGCGAAATCCCCTGCGAATAGAGCATACGAAAGATGTAATGGTCGGGGATGATCAGCAGGTCGACCGGGCTGCCAAAATCATAGTCGGGGTCGGCGAAAAGACGCGGATCGACATGGCCATGCGGGCAGACCAGCGGCAGGTCTTTGGCGCTTTCGTAAAGCTGCGCGGCGGCGCGCTGCATAGCTGGCTGGGCAGAAAAATACCGGTTGCGCATGGGCGGGTCTCGCGCTGGCGGGCCTCTCGATGCTGGGTATTGCTGCGTGTTATTGTAACCCCAGCCTCACTTGCGGCAAGCCCCCGCTGTCTCTGGACAAGCGCATCAAAGGCGGTCCAATAAAGTCATGCAACAAGTTGCAGCAAAGTCGTATGGACATCTCTTGTCTCGCTCCTGCATGCAGGCTCGGAATGCTTGCATTGCGACTGTGCGGCGAATGATGTAGCGGCTCACAAAGCAAACAGCTCGCGCAGATCCACCAATTCCCCGCTCTCAATCGACAGGTTGGCGGCGATGCCCACCAGCACCGAGGCCGCGCCATCGATATGTGTTGCGGCGCGCTTAAGCGGGTCGGGCGAACCAGCGGGCGCGAAGATCTCCGCCAGCATACGCGGGTCGGCGCCACCATGACCGCCTTCCGCTTTGGGCATTTCTACCGTATAGGGCTCGCCAAACATGGGGAATACGCGAATCTCCGTCCGCTTGAAAGCGCCTTTGCTGGCAGAGGCGGCGGCGGCCTCGGCTCGCAGGTGCGTGACATTTTCCACGATATCCATTTCCAGCCGGCCGCGCGTCCCCGTCACCGCCACACGCAAACCCTCCCAGGGCGCATAAGCCACCAGACAGTAAGAAAGCAAGGTGCCATTGCTGTATCGCGCCGTGACAGTCATGGTGTCTTCAGCCGTGATGGGCGCGCCAAAGACATTTTGGTCGCGGATGTAGCCGGTCTCGGCTTCGGCAGCCAGGTATAGTTCGCGGAAAGCCTGTTTTGTATTCAGGTTCAGGGCAAAGGGATCGTCGGCCGCTGCGGGCACATCGGTATACCGCGCATAAGCATAGCGTTCGCCACGCGCGGCTGCGTTGTCTGCGCCATAGAAGAGCAGATCGCCCAGGGCAAAGACTTGCTGTGGGCGAGCATCGATCCACCAATTGACCAGGTCGAAGTGATGTGTGGCTTTGTGCACCAGCAAGCCGCCGCTATTGGCTTTTTCGCGATGCCAGCGCCGGAAATAATCTGCGCCGTGACTGGTGTCGAGCAGCCAACTGAAATCGACCAGCAGTGGACGCCCGACCACGCCAGCGCGCAGCAACTCACAGAAACGCGCATAGGCCGGTGCATAGCGATAATTGAACGTTACTCGCAGCGATCTGCCCGTGCGCTGCAAGACCGCGAAGATGGCTCGCAGCTTGTCCAACGTGGTGGTCAGCGGTTTTTCGCAGATGACATCACAGCCGGCTTCCAGCGCTGCGATGATGTAATGATGATGCCAGGCATCGACTGTCGTTACAATGACGGTGTCGGGCTGCGTTTCTATCAGCATGCGTGCGAAGTCGTCAGCATGATAGGCGGACACGGGCTGCGGCAGCTGCGCCTTGTACCAGTTCATGCGCGTGTGGCTGAGGTCGCAGAGGGCGACCAACCGGGCTTGATCGGGATACTGGCTGGCGATGGCATGGATGAACATGCCCGCGCGCGAACCCGTGCCGACGATGGCGTAACGTTTTCTGTCGCTGGACATGGCGCCCCCTGTGGCTGCTGGCGATCAAGCCAATATGATACAAGCGAAAAGCATAAACAAAATAGATCGCTTGGGATTCTTTGTGTCTTTTTCGTTACAGTCTAGGCAGCTTTTATTCGGCAATTCTCATCAATATGGCCAGCAAAGGAACTTCCCATGACTCATCAGCGCATCCTCACCAAGTCCAGCAAAGACGGCGATATCTTCCCCGATATTGATTATCGAACCAGCAAAGCTGTCCGCGCCGGCAACATGGTCTTTGTCGAAGGGCAGACGGGATTAACCATGGACGGCAGCGGCTTCGTGGGCGAAGGCGACCCGGCCGCCCAAGCCGACAATGCCATGAAAAATGTCAAGATCATCCTGGAAGCGGCGGGCGCGCGCATGCAAGACATCTGCAAGATCACCACCTATGTGACCGATGCCAGTTATCGTGACCTGGTTTATCCAGTGCTGGCGCAGCACATGCCGGCTGTCTACCCGTGCTCGACCGGCGTGGTGGTTTCGGCGCTGGGGAAGCCGTATGCCGATTTTGAGATTGATGTCTTCGCGGTGATCCCCGATGACCGCTACACATCATAGCGCATGCGTCAGCACCAGCACACGCGTCTGCTCGGGCAGGTCTTCGCGGCTTAGGGTAACTTCCCAGTCGGACTGGAAGTCGATATCGGCCTCGTCGAAGTGGCTGAGGAAGGCGCTGATCCACTGCATATTGCGTGGCTTGTAGCGCAATGTGCGGAAGTGCATGGGGATGACCAGCCGCGGCTGCAGCTTGTCGATCACACTTTTTAGGTCGTGCAGGCGGATGGTGGGCACATCGCCAGCCAGCGCCAGGAAGATATCCAGATCGTGGAAAAATTCGTATTCCTCGGGTGTGAACGGATTGCCGACATCGCCCATATGCCCAATGCTGATGCCATCCATTTCCCAGCGGTACATGGCGCATTTGTCCGGCTCGTGCTCTGGATGATCGTACATTTCCGACGATTCGATGGCTTGGAATGTTAGGTCCTTGCACTGGATGCTGCCACCCGCCCGCGCCACCTCCAGCAAATTGATGCGCGCGGGCTCGCCGCCGATCAAGTCGCTGCGGTCATGGAAGCTGTCGTTGAGCGACGAAGTCACGACGATATCGGGATGATCGGGGATCGGCTGGTAACCCGATGTCTCTGGCGTATACGGGTCGGTGATGACACTGGTGCCATCGCTGGCGGTTACGATAAAGGCGGCATGCCCATACCATTTGATCTTCATTTTTCATCTCCTCGGTAGATCTGCAACGCCAACAGAATATACAATTTTCTTTGCCACCGAGTGCACCGAGTTCATTGAGTACACAGAGGAATTATTTTTGTGACAGGTGGCGAATCACCCACAAACAGGATGACTGTGTCCCAGCGCAGCTTGCAAGGGTAAACCGCCACATTGGGAAACCATCTGGACTAGACAAGGTGCCAACGTTTCAACAGCCAGCTCTCGGTGCATTCTTTTCCTTTGGTGAACTCGGTGGTAAAGCTTTTTCCCTACCCGTCCTGGTTTTCCCTCCGCGCTTATGCGGTGAATCATCCATTCAGCGCTGGTATCAATTCTTCGGTGAACAATCCGCAGACTTCTGCGTCTGGCGTGCCGATGACATCGACCAGGAAGTAATCGCAGCCCTGCTCGACGAAGGCTTGCATTTGCTCGGCGATCTGGGCTGGTGTGCCGACGAAGGCGTTTTCTGGCGTCCATTTGTCGGCGCGGCTCAAACCACGCGCTTTGGCTTCGGCTTCGGATTTGCCGATGGCCACCCGCCCGAACCAACTGCAGCGCATGCTGGCCGGGTCGCGGCCGATGGCTTCCATGTGGCGACGCAGCACAGTCAACCGCTCCAGATATGGACCCAGCGGCTTGTCGGGCAGGTTCCAGATATCGGCATATTTGGCTGCGTGTTTCATGGTGGTATAGCCGCCGCCACCGACCAGGATGGGAATGGGCTTTTGCGGCTTGGGCTCGCACCAGGCATCGGCAAGGCGATAATGCGCGCCCTCAAAGGTAATTTGGCCAGGTTCTTCCCACAGGCGCTTGAGGATGACCAACTGTTCTTCCAACTGCTGGACGCGGATGCGCGGCTCGGGATAGGCATAATTGTAGGCGCGGTATTCGTCTTCTTTCCAGCCAGCGCCGATGCCCATGATGAAACGTCCGCCAGACAAATTTTGCAGGGTCGCGCCCATCAGCGCCAGCAGAGCGGGATTGCGGTAGCTCTGCCCCAGCACGATGGGTCCAACTTCATATTTGGGGAAGCGCGCAGCCAAATAGCTGAGCACAGTCCAAGCTTCATAAGTGGGCGCGCCATCCCAAAAGAAGTGGTCGGTCATCCAGATGCTGCGCACTGCCTCGCCCAACTTGTCCAAGGTGGCAGCCAGGTCGTCAACGAAGCGCGCGTTTTCGCCGGTCGGTGGTCCTGCTGGCAAGCCCAATCCAAATTCCACCATGTGGTCGCTCCTCGCTTTTTTTGCCATTGCCGCGCCTATTTGACCACATCAATGCACAGGATACAAAGGCGCAACCCCCCTCGGTCCCCTCGACAGGTCAGGGGTAAGCTACCCCCCTCGGTCCCCTCGACAGGTCAGGGGGAAGCACCCCCCTCAATCCCCCCGACGAGTCAGGGGGAGGCTAACCCCCCTCGGTCCCCCCGACGAGTCAGGGGGAGGCTAACCCCCCTCGGTCCCCCCGACGAGTCAAGGGGAGGCACATACATGGACTCCCCTCCCTGACTCGTCGGGGAGGGGCTGGGGGAGGGGTTTGCTACCCTCTCCAACCTGTTGGGGAGGGGCTGGGGGAGGGGTAGATTTGCAAGTAAATCCCATTTCTTTGTTGAACTTGCTTCTGCGGTTACACTCGTTTCGTCCAAGTCAACGAGGCCTCTGCCCATGCCCACCCGTCCCAACATCCTGTGGTATTGCAGCGACCAGCAGCGATTTGACACCATCGGCGCGCTGGGCAACCCGCACATTCACACGCCCAACCTGGATCGCTTCGTCGGCGAATCGGCTGCTTTCACCCACGCCTATTGCCAGTCGCCCATCTGCACGCCCAGCCGCGCCAGCTTTTTGACCGGCATGTATCCCAGCGCTGTCGGCGTCAATGCCAACGGCTACCGGCGCTTCCCCGCCCATTATGCCGAACGCCTTTTGCCCCGCCGCCTGCGCGATAGCGGCTATGAGTGCGGGCTCATCGGCAAGCTGCACCTCGCGGCCGCAATGAATCGGCCAGAAGAGCGAGTCGATGATGGCTACAGCTATTTCCAATACTGCCACGACCACAAATTCGGCGAGCCCGGCAACGATTATGTGGCGTGGCTGAGCGCGCAGGGCATCGACCCCGAAAGCGTCCTGCAACGGCGCGAATTCACAACAGCCGCCAGCTATCGCCGCGCCGGAACGCAACCCGGTTTCGGCGGTTTGAATGTGCCCACGCCCGAAAATGACAATGTGCCGCCGCATCTGCATCAGACGCATTGGTGCACAGAAAAAGCCATCGAGTTCATCCAGCGCCAGCGCAACCCCGAAACGCCCTGGCTGCTCAGCATCAACCCCTTTGACCCGCATGCGCCCTTTGACGCGCCCTGGGAATACTGGCGGCGCTATGACCCCGACTCGCTGCCCGGCGCGCACTTCCAGGCTGGCGACCTGCCATATCAGCGCAAGCTGGAAGCTGCCGGCATCGACTTCCAGACCCGCGCGCAGCATCCCGAAAGCCTGCGTCATCAAGAAGTCCAGGCGTCCTATTACGCCATGATCGAGTTTATTGACCACGAATTCGGGCGCCTGCTGGACTGGCTGGACGCGGCGGGACTGCGCGAAAACACCATCGTCATCTACATGAGCGACCATGGCGAGGCGCTTGGCGACCACGGCCTGCTGCTCAAGGGCTGCCGCTTTTACGAGGGCTTGACGCGCGTGCCGCTGCTGATCTCCTGGCCAGGACACATCAAACCACAGCGCTCGGACGCCCTGGTCGAGCTGCTGGACATCGCGCCGACCCTGTACGAGCTGCTGGGCATGGCTGTGCCGGCCTGGACGCAGGGGCGCTCGCTGGCCGAGGGGCTGCGCAGTGGCTTGGGGCATCACCGCGACTTTGCCCGCTGCGAGTACTTCGGCGCGATCTACTATCCCGACCAAACGCACGCGACCATGTACCGCGATCGCCGCTGGAAACTGGTCGTTTATCATCAGAAGCAAATCTGCGAGCTATACGACCTGGAAGCCGATCCCTGGGAGCACCACGATCTCTCCGCCGACCCCGCCCATGCCGAAATCAAGTGGCAGCTTTTGCAGCGCAGTTTCGACGCCGCCATCTACGCCCATCCCGCGCAGACCGATCGCTATGGACCGTTTTAGCCAATGCGCCAAGCATGTCATGCGAATAAGCGTGATGCTATGCTGATTCGAATTCTGTAGGAGCGCGATTTTTCTCGCCCACTATGTCGCCATATGCCATGTGGGCAATATAAGAGTCGCCCCTTCGCCGTTCCAGCCTATTGGGCGCGCGGCTGGCATCGTGTACACTCTGCGCAGATTGTCAGCTATAGCCACGAGGAACAATCCATGAGCACGCCCTATGCCTTTGCCCGCGCCAACCGAGCCCGTTTTTTAGATGAATATCAGCAATTGCTGCGCATTCGCACGATCAGCACCCAGCCGCAGCATGCGCAGGATGTGGCCGAGGCCGCCGAGTGGCTGCGCGAAATGATGCTGCGCATCGGCATGACCAGCGCCGAAGTCATCCTCATGCCACAAGGGCGTTGCCCGCTGGTGTTGGGCGAATGGGATGGCGCTGGCGCAGACGCCCCGACAGTGCTGATCTACAGCCACTATGATGTACAGCCGGCCGAAGTCGTCGATGGCTGGCATACCGAGCCTTTCGAGCCAACCATCATCGACGAGCGACTGTATTGCCGCGGCGCAGTCGATAGCAAGCTGCATGTCATGGCGAATATGAAAGCGGTCGAATCGTGGCTGGCGGCAGATGACAAGCCGGCTGTCAACCTCAAGGTCGTGCTGGAAGGCGAAGAAGAGTCGGGTTCTGAAAATATCAACGCGTTCATCGCGGCGCATCCAGAGCGGCTGGCAGCCGATATCGCGGTTGTCAGCGATGGCGCGATCTTGGCACCCGAGCAGCCCAGCTTGACTTATGGGTTGCGCGGCGCATTGGCGCTGGAGCTGGAGGTGCATGCGCCGGTCAGCGACCTGCACAGCGGGCATTGGGGCGGCAGCGTGCACAACCCGCTGCAGGCGCTTTGCGAGATTTTGGCGCAGCTGCACGATGACGATGGCGCGGTGAGCGTGCCCGGTTTTTATGACGATGTCGCGCCGCTTAGCCCGCAAGATCGAAAATTGCTGGGGCAAGTCGAGCCTTTCCTGCAAGCCGAATGGGCTGATGTGGTGGCAGCGCCGGCGCAGTGGGGAGAGCCACAATATATCTTGCCCGAGCGGCTGGGCGCGCGCCCGACCCTGGAAATTAACGGCATGATCGGCGGCTATACAGGACCGGGCATGAAAACGGTGCTGCCCGCCAAAGCCTCGGCGAAGATCACCTGTCGGCTGGTGCCGCATCAAGATCCGGCGCGTGTCATGCGCTGCGTGGTCGAGCATATCGAGAATATCGCTCCGCCGACGGTGCGCGTTCAGGTCTTGCCCGGCGATTTTGGCGCGCGGGCTGTGCTGCTGGATGTCGATGGTGCCGCCATGCGTGCCGCTGCGCAAGCCTATACGCAAGCCTGGGGCACCCAGCCAGTCTTCGAACGATCGGGCGGCAGCGTGCCAATTTGCTTCGGCTGTATGGAAGTCGCGGATGAGGTCGTCATTATGAGCTATGGGCTAAAGAGCGGCCGCGCGCACGGACCAAACGAGAATATCTACTTGCAGAACTTCTACAATGGCATCGAGGCGATGATCAAGTTCATCGAGGTGGTTGGCGCTGGCGAATAGGTTTTTGGCAAAGCGGCGCAACATTTCGGTATCCAGGCGCGCAGACCAGCTATTTACAAACCTTTTGCACCTCGTTCAAACTTCGCTGACAAATCTCCTTTAGCCTCATGGTCAGTTGAGGGCGGAATAGGCTGCCCTGTTGACCAAAGCAGAAGGAGAAACTGCACATGAACCGCAAAAGTATCATCATCGTACTGGCTCTGGTGTCGCTGCTGGCTGGCGGCGTCTTCGCCCACGACGACGATTCGTTCAGCATGCGCCATTTGGCGATCCGCTGGGGGCAGCATGGCGTCATGTTCGACCTGACCAGCTCTATCGTTTTGGAAGCCAGCGGGCTCGATGCAACACAGCTGCGCGAATCGCTGATGGCTGGCGCTACGCTCGCCGAGTTGATCACCGCCAATGGCAGCGACCCCGCACAAACCAGCGCCGAGCTGGCAACCCAGATCTCCGAGCAGATCCAGACTGAATCTGCAAGCAGAATCGCTGGCTTGCAAGACGGGATCACCGAAGCGCTGGAGCACAGTCCTGTCGACAAGCGGCGTTGGCGCCGGTCTCGCCCCGTCCCGCGCCTGCCATTTGGCGGAGAAATGAACAGCATCATCCTGGAAGCCACGAGCCTGGACGCGGGTGAACTGCGCAGCGCCTTGCTGGACGGCTCCAGCATCGCCCAGTTGATCGAAGCCAATGAAGGCGATGTCGCGCAGGTTGTCGACGCGCTGACGACACAAGCCACAGACGCAATCAACGCAGCGACTTCGGCGCGACTCGCAGGCGTTGACAGCGTCGTCAGTGAAGCGATGGAGCGCGACTTCTCTGGCTCCTTCGAGCGGCTGCGCAAGTTCCGGCGCGGAGGGCGCGGTATCATCGGCTTTTGGAACAGCTTCGGCATGCACAGCGACGCAGGCGCAGCGGCAGAAGTCGCAGAGACCTAGGCGAGCGGACGCCTCTCCCCCACATTGTCTGCTAGCCACTGGAAGCGCAGGGACCAGCCTTGCGCTTCTTTTTTGCTGCTCAGGTCTGCCAGCAGCCGGCTTCGAGCAGCACAGCTTCGTCTTCGCCGGGCCATGGCGGGCTGGTTGTTATCAGGAATTCCAGCGGCGCATCGCCCAGCGCGCGGAACTGGAATTGTGTACCCAGCGGGATCGTCAGGCTCATACCCGGCGCAACAGCCCGTGTTTCTTCGCGATTGGCCTGCTTGCGCCATACTTCGCCTGCGCCCGCCAAAATAACCCAGACTTCTTCGACTGTGCAATGCTGCACGGGGATGGAAACCACGCCCGCCGGCAGCCGGCAGTGCACGACGCTCGCTTTGCCCAGGCTGTGCAGCAGACGAATCTCTGATCTGTCTGGCGCAAGCGCATCGTATGCCTCGGGCAATGTCCTGGTTTCAAATGGCGTCATGGGCGCTCTCCTTTCGCGTTGGCAATGGTCTTTGCGTCTTGGCTGGCTTTGTGATTGAATCTACCCAAGTTGATGAAGCGAAGGCGAATCGCTTGGCAGCGCCGCAATTCTTCCAGGTTATCCCAATGCCTGCGGCTCGGCAGTTGCTGAATGCGCACTGGCAACCCCAGCCCAAAAGCGAAATCATCGCCACCGCCGACGGCTTGGGACGCGTGCTGGCTGCTGACGCGCATTCGCCAGAGCGGGTGCCAGCTTTCCGCAAAAGCACAGTCGATGGCTATGCTCTGCGGGCGCGCGATACATTTGGCGCAAGCCAGAGCCTGCCCGCTTTCTTGCAAGTGCGTGGCGAGCTGCGCATGGGCGAGGCGGCTGACGAAGCGGTTGAGCTGGGCGCTGCCTGGCAGATTCACACGGGCGGCATGCTGCCGGCGGACGCGGACGCTGTTGTCATGCTGGAGCACACGCAGCGCGGAGTCGGCTCTGAGATTGAAGTGCTGCGGGCGGTTGCGCCGGGTGAAAATGTCATCCAGGCTGGCGAAGATGTGGCGGCGGCGGCGCTGGTTCTGCCGCGTGGCCATCGATTGCGCCCAGCCGATATCGGCGGTTTGCTGGCGGTGGGCGTCGGCCAGGTAGAGGCGCTGCGCAGCCCCCGCGTTGGCATCCTCAGCTGCGGCGATGAGTTGGTTGCGCCAGACGAAGCGCTTGAACTCGGACAAGTGCGCGATATAAACGCCTGGATGTTGGGCGCATTGGCAGCCAGACACGGCGCGCTGCCCATCCAGCTGGGCATTGTCCCCGACCAACAGGAGGAATACCAGCGGATGGCGCGAGACGGACATGCCCGCTGCGACATGTTGCTCTTGAGCGCGGGCAGCTCGGTTTCGGCGCGGGATTATACGCGCGCGGTCATCGACAGTCTGGGTGCGCCGGGCGTGTTGCAGCATGGCTTGGCGACCAAGCCGGGCAAACCGACCATCATCGCGGTCTGCGCAGGGGTGCCGGTGCTGGGCTTGCCGGGCAATCCGGTCTCGTCGCTGCTGGTGGCGCGGCAGTTGCTGCCCCATCTGGTCGCTGCCTGGCTGGGACAAAAGCCAATAGAAGCGCGGCGCAGGCGGGCGCGGCTGGCTCGGCGCGTGGCTTCTGTCAGTGGGCGCGAAGACTGGCTGCCGGTGCGTCTGCATGCGAGCGACGAGGGCTGGCTGGCCGAACCGATTTTTGGCAAGTCCAATCTGATTTTCACGCTCGTACAGGCCGATGGTCTGCTGCGCGTGCCGCTGAACACCGGCGGCTTCGATGCCGGCAGCGCAATCGAGGTGGAGATTCTGTAAGGCTTGCCCGCTATTGGGGTTCGGGCGTCTCTTCTATAGCGCGACACCCATATGATATGGAGATGTTGTCCGGGCGACCCCTACATCCTGGTCAAGACGCAGAGCCAGGCGATCGCGCGCGGCAGCTTCGGTCATCGGTAAGGTCTGTCACCGAGCAGGATGTATACAGCGGTGAGTAGCAGCACGATGAGCGCGACCATCATTCCAAAGGCAAAAGGCAACGCCAATTCTTCAGGCATATACTGCGAAAGCCACTTTTCGATTGCCCAGACGAAGCCGGAGTCGACGCCGAGAGAAGAGAACATCAGATTCCTCTCATGAATAATGCAATGAGTGTAGCATGGTTTCTTCGTGTAAGCAGATAGATTTGCGCACTCGGTGGCATAGCTTCTGCGCAAGCCTGGGGCGGACAGCCCATCTACGAACGCTCGGGCGGCAACGTGCCAATCTGTTGCGGCTGCAGGGAAGTCGCCGGGGGATGGGGGCATATCCACGCATCTCGCCGCTCGCACATTTCGCGCTCATTTTGTCGGTTGGGGCGCCTGCTGTACAATAGGCGTTCAGGCTCAGAGGCAGTCTATCTGGAGTGATAGCATGACAAGCACGGCAGCGATTATGGAGCGGTATCGGCGGGTGATGTTCGCGGCGAAAGCGCCTTATCACGGCGACAAACCGCTGGTGGCAGAGCGAGCCAAAGACCAATACATCTGGGATATCGACGGCGTCCGCTACCTCGACTTTTTTGGCGGCATTTTGACTGTATCGGTCGGTCATTGCAACGACGAAATCACCGAGCGCACACTGGCCCAGTTGCAAAAGCTGCAGCACACTTCGGTCATTTATGTCAATGAGACGATGGTCGCGCTGGCGGAAAAGGTTGCCGAATTGACGCCGGGGCGTTTGCAGAAATGCTTCTTCACCAACAGCGGCACGGAAGCCAATGAGACCGCCGTGCTGGCCGCCCGGATGTACACCGGCAATCCCGTGATCATCACCTTGCGCCATGCCTACTCCGGGCGCTCGATGCTGGCGATGAGCCTGTCGGCGCAGCAGCCCTGGCGCCTGGGCGGGGTGGTGGACCCCTACGTGAAACACGTGCGCAATCCTTATACCTTCCGCGCGTCCAAGGGCATGACGCCCGAGCAGGTGGTTGACCTCTGCGTGCAAGACCTGGAAGAGACCATCGCCACCGGCACCGAGGGCCGTATCGCCGCCTTCATGGCCGAGCCGATACAAGGCGCCGGCGGCTTCATCGTTCCACCCCCGGACTATTTCCGCCGCATCATGCCCATCGTCAAGGCGGCCGGCGGCATCTTTATCGCCGACGAGGTGCAGACCGGCTGGGGGCGCACCGGCGGCAAGTGGTGCGGCATCGAACATTGGGGCGTCGAGCCGGACATCATGACCTTCGCCAAGGGCATGGGCAACGGCAGCCCCATCGGCTGCACCATCGCCACGCCCGAGGTGGCCGATGCCGTGGCCGGCTTGACCTTCTCGACTTTCGGCGGCAATCCGGTGACGATGGCGACGACCCTGGCGACCGTCGAATACATGGAAGCGCACGACACGCCGGGCAACTGCGCGATTCAGGGCGCGCGCATGGCCGAGCGGCTGGCCGAATTCGAGGCCGAATTCCCCATAGTGGGCGAGGCGCGCGGCATGGGGCTGATGCAGGCTATCGAAATTGTGCAGCCCGGCGACAACGAGCCGGACGCCCCGCGCACAGCCGCCTTCGTCGACGCTTGCAAGGAGATGGGCCTGCTGCTGGGCAAGGGCGGGCTTTACGGCAATGTCGTGCGTATCGCGCCGCATCTGAACGTATCCGCCGAGGATATGGATAGGGCCATGGAAATTGTCGGCAATGCGCTGGCTGAAGTGTCTTGATCCACGCGACGAGAAATGTAGGGGCGACCCGATGGGTCGCCCGAATCGGAAAGATTTCAAACTTTGCAGCACGATCTGATGCCTTATGAACAAGATCACGGCAGAACCGGCCAGCGCTGACTCCAGCCAGTCGCCTTGGCGCAAGCCAATGCAGCTTGGCTTGACGCT
>JAJDZQ010000091.1 GCA_022824565.1 Anaerolineae bacterium
TGATTTTCATGGTGATGACATTGGTGCACGAAGCTTGCCACAAATATCACCAGCACACAGGAATCGTATATCCCGGCGGGCAGGAGGATGAAGAATGGGAGTGCCATCGGGTCTCTAAAGCGGGCACCAAGGTTTTGGATCCGGCCGAGCGCTACATCGAATGGTTTATTTGACCAGGATGTATCCTTGCGCGCTTGTAGGCGAGCAATTGCTTCGCCAAGATCAACAGCTATGACGAGTTAGACCGCAGGCTTGAAAACTTCCACGATTTCCGCGGCGCGGAATACACTTGCTAGCCGTCCCCGTTCTCTGGCTGGCGGACGCCAATCGCCTCATCCAGCGGCACGACGAAAGCGACGCCGTGGTTCGGCTCCAGCAAATCGCCCATGACCGCCCGCGCTTCATCCAGGAGCGTTGGCACCAGCTCTTTCGGCACGACCGATAGCAGCACATGGTTGGTTTGTTCCATTTCGCGCAGCACATAAGCCATCATGCTGGTCATGGAACTGGCGATATGCAGCGGCACTTCCAGACCGTCGCCCTGCATCTTGCGCTGCAAGCTGTGCAACCCGAAGCTTTTGAGCACAGTCACGCCCGGCGCCCCCGCCTCTTGCCAGCGAACAGCGACATCCAGCCCATTTTCCACATTCGAGGTGATGAGGATAATCAGTTTCATTTTTGCAAGTCTCCTGTCGCTGCGGCCGCGAGCGCGGGATTGGCGATTTCGCCTTGGTTCTTGCCCTGGAAGACCCAGCGCACCAGAGGCGGCGTCAGCACCGTTGTCAGCAAGATAACCATGAATAGCGAGGCGTACAATTCGCTGCCCCCATCGAGCAAGCCACTGGTCAAGCCGATCGAAATGATGATGAGCCCGACTTCGCCGCGCGAAACCATACAAACGCCCACCCGCAGCGATTCACGCAGGTCGAAGCCGCCCATGCGCGCGCCGATGCCAGCCCCCAGCACCTTGCTAATCACCGCCATCACCAGCAGCACCAGCATGAAGGGCAGCGCTTCCAGCGGGAAGGCGCTGAGGTCGGTTTCCAAACCCACATCAATGAAGAAGATGGGCACGAGGAAGACATAAGCCAGGTGCGTCATGGTCTGCTCGATTTCCTGCTTCATGCCTTGCCCATGCAGCTGGCTCAAGCCGACGCCAGCGATAAATGCGCCGGTGATCGCCGCGACGCCACCAAAATATTCCGCCGACCAGCCGAAGAATAGCGCCGCCGCCAGCGCGAAGATGGGGAGGCCATAAGCCTGCGCGAGCTGGGGGCGCGTGCGAATCCAACGAAATGCCCGTGGCAATCCATACCAAGCCAGCGCGAAAGCCACGGCGATATAGCCAGCCATCTGCAAGACGATCACCAGCAACTGGCTGAGGTCTGCGCCGCCTGCGTTGGCTTGCGCGCCCGCCAGCACCAATGTGAGCGACACAGCCAAAATCGCCAGCACATCGTCTATCAAAGCTGTCGCCAGCAGCGCGTTGCCCTCTTTTGTATGCAGGTAGCCCAGCTCCAGCAAGACTTGCGCCGAGATGCTCACCGATGTCGCCGCCAGCGTCACCCCCGCGAATAGCGCCGGAACCATGTCATAGCCAGCTGGCAGCACCACCAGCACCGTCAGAGCGATGGGCACCACCACGCCCAGCACGCCGCCAAACACCGCCACCCTGCCCACTTTTGCCAGCTCGCTGAGGTGCACTTCCAAGCCGATATTGAACATCAACAGCAGCACGCCCAGCTCAGCCAGTTCCTTTACGGTGTGTTGCAAGTCGACGCCCTGCAAGACGCCCCAATGCAACATGTCCAGCACGGTGGGACCAAGCACAACGCCCACCAGCAATTGCCCCAGCACGCGTGGTTGCTGCAAGCGCCTGGCCACTGCGCCGCCCGCCCGCGATGCCAGCAAGATGACGCCTAGGGCGAACATCAGCGGGACAAAAGCGTTGACCGCGCCGGCCTCGCCCTCGGTAGTAGCAGCCAAAGCCGGCAGCAGACCTTGCGCGAAGAGCCAGGCGAATACCAGCATCAATACCAGCAGACGCCGGCGCAGCAATGCAGCCAGTTGCTTCAAGTCGGGCCACCTTTCCTATCGTTCAAACCTGCTTACGCGACTATTATAATCGCAGCTTCTTTTTCGGCGAATCGAATGCGAGGGCGCTGCCATGAAAATCACCGCGCTGGAATTGTTCACACTGAAGCCACGCTGGCTCTTCTTGAAGATATCCACAGACGCCGGCTATTTTGGCTGGGGCGAGCCGATCGTGGAAGGGCAGGCGGGCACGGTGCGCGGCGCTGTCGAAGACATGGCAGATTACCTGCTGGGGCGCGATCCGCGGCAGATCGAAGATATCTGGCAGACGCTATTTCGTGGCCGCTTTTATCGTGGCGGACCCGTGATGATGAGCGCGATCGCCGGCGTCAACCAGGCGCTTTGGGATATCAAAGGCAAGGTACATGGTGTGCCGGCCTATGAACTGCTGGGCGGCAAGGTGCGCGACAAGGTGCAGGTTTACGCGCATGTTGGCGGCGAGACGCCAGCCGCTGCGGCGCAGGCTGCGCAAAAACTCACAGAAGCGGGGCTGCGCGCGCTAAAAATGGGCGCGGTCGGCAATGTTCACTTCATGGACAACTTCGCGCATATCGACGCGGCGGTGGCGCGTGTGGCAGCTGTGCGCGAACAGGTCGGCGACGCAGTCAGCCTCGCGGTCGACTTTCATGGGCGCGTGCACAAACCACTCGCCAAAATGCTCATCCGCGAGCTCGAGCCCTATCACCTGATGTTTGTGGAAGAGCCCATCTTGCCCATGCACAACGAGGGCTTGCTGGATATCAAACGTTCGACCTGCATCCCGATTGCAACGGGCGAGCGCATGTATTCGCGTTGGGATTTCAAGTCCATCCTGGCAGAAGGCAGCGTGGATATCATCCAGCCCGATGTATCGCATGCCGGCGGCATATCCGAAGTCTTCAAGATTGCCGCCATGGCAGAAGCCTATGATGTCGCGCTGGCGCCACATTGCCCGCTGGGTCCAATCGCCTTGGCCAGCTGCCTGCAAGTCGATGCAGTCGCCTACAATGCGCTGATCCAGGAGCAGAGCCTGGGCATCCACTACAACGAGCAGGTCGACCTGCTGGACTACCTGGCAGACCGCAGCGTGTTTGATTATCAGGATGGCTTTGTCAAGGTGCCGACCGCGCCTGGCTTGGGCATCGACATAAACGAAGACAAAGTGCGCGCCGCCAGCGATCACAATTTCCGCTGGCGCAATCCGCAATGGCGCAGGAACGATGGCTCTGTGGCGGAATGGTAGCGGGAGATGCTTATCCCCAGCGCCCCACATCTACCGCCCCGGCGCTGACGCCATGCAACAGCTTGTCCACCGCTCGTTCTGCCGAGGCCGCGCCCATCGCCAAGCCATGCCCGGAGAAGCCGACCGCGAAGCCCACTCGCGGCTTGCCCGGCAAGGTCCCCACCAGCGGCAGCCCATCGCAGCTGAAGCCCATGATGCCGCTCCAGCGCTGCGCGACCGGCGCTGTGACATCGGGGAAGTATTTCCTCAGATAGCTGTCCAAAAACGCCTGTACATGGGGATTTAGACGGTCTTCGCTGGTGCCGTTTTCTTGGCTTTGAAAGTGTCTGCGACCACCGCCCAGCAAGAATCTGCCGTCGAAGGTGCTGCGATAATACATATAGCCATAATCGCTGTAGCCGCACCAGGGCAGGGGATTGTGTTCCAGCGGCTCGGTGACCAGGCATTGCGCGCGTGTCGGCACGACCTTGCCCACAAAATACGGGTCGAGCTGTGGCGACCAGGCATTTGTGCACAGCAAGACATGGCGCGCCAGGAAGCGATGCCGCCGCGTGTAGACCGTGACCCGCTCGTCTGCGCATTCAATTGCGTACACCTCGTTGTTGGCGATGAGTTCCGCGCCGCTCTGCGCCATGATGCTGCGCGTCAGCAGGTAGGGCTGCACACCGGCGTCCAGCGGCTGTTCGATGCCTGCGTGATAACCGCGCCCCAGCGGATCGCGGCTGTGGTAGTTGATTTCGATGCCATCTTTATCCAGCGCCCGCGCCGTGCTTTCCAGCTCTTTGGCTTCTTCGGGCGTCTCGGCCAGCAGCAGCGAGCCACATTCGTTCAGCGGCACATGCCTGTCGCTGCTTTGAACAAAGCTGCGCCACAGCGCCAGGCTGCGTGCCGAAAGCGCCCACATCTCGCGGGCGACTGCGTGTCCATATTGCTCGATAGCGCGGTGATAAAATGTGTCCAGCCCGCTGATCATGAAGCCGGCGTTGCGGCCGCTCGCTCCCAAGCCAGCAGCGCGCGCATCGGTGACGACGACATCGCGCCCGTG
>JAJDZQ010000014.1 GCA_022824565.1 Anaerolineae bacterium
ACCGCGTTCATGTTGCAGCCCGGCGAAAGCACGACTGGCAAGCCCGCGGCCAGCGCCTCGAGCACGGCGATTGACTGACCTTCGCCGATAGCCGGCAAGGCAAAGACATCGGCCGCCGCCAGCGCCTCCAGCCGCGCCCTGCCATCCAGGTAGCCCGTGAAGACAATCCGCTCATCGCCCGCCGCCAGGTTGCGCAGCGTCCGCAGCATGCCTTCGTCTGGTCCTGCGATTAACAAGCGGCTATCCGCGACCGCCGCCGCCAAAAAAGCCCGCAGCAGCACATCGACGCCTTTGCGCGCCTGCAATCGTCCCATGTACAAGACGGTCGGCGCTGTGCCCAAGCCAAAGCGAGCGCGAAAATTGGTCGCAGCGGGCAACAATTCGAACTCGCGCAGGTCCACGCCATTGGCGATCACGCTGGTGGCTGGCTGGCGGGATGCCCCCAGCGCCGCCCAGAGTTGCTCTGCTTCGACAAGTTCGGTTTCTGTCAAGGCGATGATGTGGTCTATGCGAGAAAGCAGCCGCCGGCTCAACAGCCGATCCCAGCTCGCCTTGAGCCAGCTTCGCCCGGTGCCGAGATTGAGCGTGCCATGTGGCGACAGCGCAATCGGCACTTTCATAGCTGCCGCAAGCGGTGCCACCAGCAGGTTCTCCGCCGTGCGCAGCTCGTGCAAGTGCAGCACATCGACAGCGGGCAAGCTGATTTTGGCCGCCCGGCGCAGGTCCCGCGGTGTCGATAGATTCAGCCTGCCGCGCAGCCAGACCGATGCATTGCGACAGCGAACAATGTGAATGTCGCCTCGAGCCTCGACCAAAGGACCGGCATACCGTTGCCGCTGGTCGAATGCGTCTGTTGTCAGAATGGTGATCCGATGCCCGCGAGCTGCCAGCGCAGTGGCCAGCCCCTCTACCGCGCGCACGACGCCGCCAAAGGCATAGGCCGGCGCATAGTATGGCGTCAGCTGCAAGATGTGCATGCGCGGCTCACCAGTTCATGTTGATGTCGCGCTTCCAGATGCGCCCCAGGTGCGAGCCGCCCGGCAGCGCTGCTACCAGCCGATAGAGCAGGTCCCAGTCGTCGGCGCCCAGCACGCGCATCGCCAAAATGCCCCCCACATAGACGCAAAGCCCGCCCAGAACCGGCAGCGCGATGAATGCTTCGCGCAGTGCCAGCATCGCCAGAGCGGTCGGCAGACAAATCAGCAGCAGGCGCGCAGCCACCCCAGCCAATGCCAGCGCTCGCCAGCCCAGCGCGCGGAAGCACGCCAGCAGCAGCGCCACGATCAACAGTTCGCCGATGATGGACGCAACCACTGCGCCTCGCGCATCGCCCCAACTGAAGAGCAGCAGCAGGCTCAGCGCCACATTCAGTGCCAAGCCGCAAGCGCGAATTGCCAGCAGAAGCCGTTGCCGATTTTGGACGAGCAGCGCCTTGCTGAAGACATTGCCGAACATGGTGATGGCGGTGAACCAGATTAGCAAGCGCAGGATATCTGCCGATGGCGCATAAGCCTCGCCCAGCAGCGGCAGGATGATCGCCTCGGCCAAGATGCTGATTCCCAGAGCCAACGGCAGCCCAACCAGCAGCATGTACAGCGCCAGTTTTTCGATCAAGAAACCGAAGATGGGGTTGCGTCCCTGTTCATGATAGCGCGAAAGCAAGGGATAGGCCGCCACCAGCACCGAACTGCTGACCAGTTCGATCACGCCATAATTGATTACGAAAGCGACAACCAGGTAGCCCGTGATGCGCTCGCCCAGGATGCCGGTCGTCAAGAGCTTGTCGGCATGTTGATACGCCAGCGTAAGCAGCGCCGACAGAGCCAAGGGCGCGCTGTTGATCAGCAGCCGGCGGGCGAGATCGCGATCCAGGGGAAAATGTGGTTTGATGCCGTCATGTATGTTCAGGCTCACCAGCGCCAGCGAGCGCAGAATGCCCGTGACCAGCGCGGCTGCATATACGCCCAGCAATCCCCAGCCCAAGGTCAAAGCCAGCAGCGCCAAGCCGATTCGCAGGAAAATATGCACGATCTCGACAGCCGAGGTCAACACCATGCGCTCGCGCGAGAGCAGCAGGTCATACGCCATGTTGCCGAAGATATCGACGAAGAGATTGCACCCGGCCAGCGCCGCAAATGCCCGCAGAGCCTCGCTGTAGCCCAGCGACAGGCTGTTCATGCCCACATAAGCCAGCAGCGCCAGCAAGGTCTGGCTGAACAGCATGGCTGTCCAGTACTTGCCGGCTTTTTCTGGCGCGCGAGCTACATCGCGGATGACGATCAATCCCATGCTGAAGCTGGCGAGCGCAGCCGCATTTGCCATCAGCCCACCGATTGTGCCATAGATGCCATATTCGCCTGGTCCCAGCCACAGCGAGAGCACCAATTGCCAGCCAAAGAGCGCGCCTTTGCTGATAACACTGGCGATCATCAAGGCGCTGATGTTGCGAGCGGCGCGCCGGGCATCGCCCCCGCTCATGGAGGTCGCGCCGGTCGCTCGCGTTGTGTTGGATGCCATTTGCCTTGCCAAAACCTCTTGCAGCGGGCAGGATTATGCCTGTGCCAGCGACGGAACTGCGCCCATGATCGACAGCATGGAATCGGCAATACGCTACATTTTTCAGACGCGCCGCCGCCTGGACAAATCCCCGCGCGGGCTCGATGAGTATACACGCGATACCGCGCCCACGCGCAGACTGCTGGCACGGGCGGGCTTGCCGGCGCAGCAACGCGAAACCATCGTCGTAACCGGCAGCCGCGGCAAAGGCAGCGTGTCCACCATCACCGCCAAGCTGTTGAGCGCCATGGGTCGCCACGCCGGCACGATCACCAGCCCGCACCTTGTGCATTGGAACGAGCGCATCCGCGTGGCGGGCCGGATGATCCCCAGCCAGGATTTTCTGCGCATCCTGCGCGCGCTGCAGCCACATATCGACGCCGAAATCGCTGGGCTGGCAGACCGCCAGTATCTCAGCCCGCAAGGCATCTTCCTGGCGATTGCGCTGCGCTACTTCGACGAGCAGCGCGCCGATGTGGCTGTGTTGGAAGTGGGGCGTGGCGGTCGTTTTGACGATATCGCCACCGTGCCAAATCAGTTGGCGCTCTTCACGCCCATCTTGCTGGAACATACGGCGCTGCTGGGCGCGAGTCTGGAGCGAATCGCCTGGCACAAGGCCGGCATCATCAACCCGGGCGGCGCAGCCATCAGCCTGCCGCAAGCTGCCGAAGCCGCCGCGCAGCTTTCCAAAGAAGCCGCCCAGCAAGCTGCCCGCCTGACTGTATTGCGCGTGGACGAACTGGCTGAGTTGGTGAGTCGCCGCGCCAATGGGCAAGTCATCCGCCTGCCCGCCTATGGCGAGCTCTATCTGCCGCTGCTAGGGCGTTATCAGCTGGCGAACGCCACCCTGGCCATCCGCGCTGCCGAACAGGTTGGGCTGGATGAAACAGCGCTGCGGACGGGACTTGCGGCGGTGCAGTGGCAGGGACGCGCGCACCAGCTGCAAGAGACGCCGCGCATTGTGATAGACGGGGCAATCACGCCGCTTTCCGCGCGCTTGTTTGTGGAGAGTCTGGGTGAATTGTCTGCGCCAGTCGTGTCTATCGTTGGCGTCCCGCGCGACCGTGATTACAGCGGCGTATACAGGGAGATGGCGGCGGTCAGCGCTGTGCTAATCATCACCGAAACCGACATCAACCCCAGCACGCGCTTCCCCGCCCGTCCGGATGCGCTACGGGCCGCGCGCCGTGCCTGTGAAGATGTTCGGTATGTGGCGAAGCTGTCGGCCGCTTTTGCCTTGGCGCGCAGCATAACCGGCGCAAGTGGCACGATCTTGCTGGCTGGCTCCTTGATGCTTATCGGCGAGTGCATGCTGTTGTGGGATATCGATACGACGGCGATCTGAACGCCCGGACAATCGCATGAAAGCGAAATCCATACTGACAGCGAAAAAACAAATACTAGCCACAGAGGCACAGAGACACAGAGAAAATCGTTCAATTTAGCTTTGAGTGGCCGATAGCTCGCCTTCTTTACAACCAGGATTCCGCATGGTTCTGCCTTACCAAACTCTGTGCCTCTGTGGAAAATGAACGATCTAATGCGATTGCCCGGATAGGAACGCGCGCGCCAATTGACAAGCGCCCGACATATCTGTAGCCTTTATGCCAGCGACAAAGGCAGAAAGGGCGGGGCGCATGAAGCATCCCAGACAAACGCAGGCAAGCATGGCGGCGCGCATCATGCGCTTTGACGAGCTGAAGCGCAAGGGCATCCCCATCATGTTCATCGACAGCATGCTGCCGCGACACATGCGCATGAATTATGCTGTGATTGGCGATACCGCCGCCGAAAACCCAGACTACAGCATCCAGCGCGCCATCACCGAGCCGCATCGTTATCAGATTGGCATGGCCTGGGCGCCGCCGGGCTGTGGTCCCGCCTGGCACACGCACGATTATGTCGAATCATTTTTCATCCTGACCGGTCCCTGGACATTCTATTGGGGCAACGAAGACGATCCCGACCAGGTCGAAGGCGAATTTGTGCTTAACGAATGGGACATGATCTCCCTGCCGCCGGGCATGTACCGCAGCTTTGAATACAGCGGCGAGGAGATTGGCTGGTTCTTCGCCGTGTTGGAATCGCACCAGGTCTACGAGGGCAAAGATCCGTATTGGTCGCCCCAGGTCGAAGCGGCGGCTCGCGATAATGGCTATGAAGCCGATGCGAGTGGCAAAATGCTGCACCCGCCCGATTATCAAGCACAAAAGCAGCGGCAGAACGAATACCTGCTCAAGACTTTCCGCGACCGCACGGGCAGCGAGCTATTTGACTATCGTCCGCCCAGCTGATCAATCCTTTGGCGCGCTGTAGGGGAGAGACTTGTCTCGCCCACAATAAACAGAAAGCGCCAGAATTGGGCGATACAAGTATCGCCCCCTACGACGAAAATGGATATGGGGCAATAGCACATGAAAACCAGCAGCGAACGAATCCTCACCACGCATGTCGGCAGCATGCCGCGTCCGCAATCGGTGGTCGACCAGCTATTTGCCCAAGACCAGGGCGAGACCTACGATGCCGCCGATTTCGACCGTGTGATGCGAGCGGCTGTGCGCGAAGTGGCTGCCAGGCAAGTCGCCGCTGGCGTCGACATCATCAGCGATGGCGAGATGAGCAAAATCAGCTATGCCACTTACATCCGCCACCGTTTCACTGGCTTCGAGATAGACGAAGTGCCGCGCGCCACGCCCAAGGACCTGGACGACTTCCCCGCCTACAAGCAGCGCCTGGCTGACGCGGGCGGCACGCCCAAATACCATCGCCCCGTCGTGCGCGATGCCATCAAAATCAAAGACTTGGCACCGCTGGAAAAAGATATCGCCAACTTGCTGGCGGCGCGCGATGAGGCTGCTGCCCACGAAGCCTTTATGAACGCGGCCTCGCCCGGCGTCATCGCTGTCTTCCAGCCCAACGAATATTATGCCGATGACGAGCAATACCTGGGCGCGCTGGCTGATGTGATGAAAGTCGAATACGAGAAAATCACCGCCGCCGGCTTAATCCTACAGGTCGATTGCCCAGACCTGGCGATGGGGCGGCATATCCGCTTCCGCGATGTCGATACCGACAACTTCAAACGCGCTGCCCAGGCACAGATCGAGGCGCTGAATTATGCGCTGGAAAATGTGCCGGCCGAGCAAGCGCGCCTGCACCTGTGCTGGGGAAATTACGAAGGTCCGCATCATCATGACATCGACCTGGCGGAGATCATCGACATCGTGTTGAGCGCCAAGCCGCAAGCCATCCAGTTCGAGGGCGCCAACCCGCGGCATCAGCACGAATGGGCGGTCTGGGCGCAGGCAGATATTCCCGACGACAAGATTCTCATCCCCGGCTGCCTCGATACCACCACCAATTTCATCGAGCATCCCGAGTTGGTGGCGCAGCGCATCGAGCAATACAGCGCCATTGTCGGGCGCGAGCGCGTCATCGCTGGCACAGATTGCGGCTTTGGCACATTCGCAGGTTTTGGCGCGGTGCATCCCGATATCGCTTACGCCAAGCTGGGCTCGCTGGCAGAAGGAGCGCGCATCGCCAGCCAACGTCTTTGGGCATAACGTCGCTCACCCTCCTCGGTCCCCCCTATCGGGATAGAGGGAGGACAAGGCTTGGTTCGCCCACAAATATCGAAGGCAGAATGGCAGGAAGAATATGGCAATCCAATATATCAAACGCGGAAAATCGACCGAACAGAAAGCCGATGCCGACGCCGCCGTCCAGGAAGTTGTGCGTGGCCTCCTCGCTGATATCCATGCGCGCAAAGACAGTGCAGTGCGCGAACTATCGCAGCGGTTCGACAACTGGAATCCCGCCGATTTCAAATTATCGCACGAGCAGATCCAACAAATCATCTCGACTTTGCCGACGCAAGCCATCGACGATATCAAGTTCGCCCAGGCGCAGGTACGCAACTTCGCCCAGGCACAGCGCGCCGCTCTGCAAGATATCGAGGTGGAAACATTGCCGGGCGTCGTGCTCGGGCACAAGAATATCCCCGTCAATCGCGTTGGCTGTTATGTGCCGGGCGGTCGCTATCCCATGATCGCCTCGGCGCACATGAGCGTGGTGACGGCGCGGGCGGCCGGCGTCAAGCAGATCATCGCCTGCACGCCACCGATCAAAGGCCAGATCCCCGCCGGCACGATCGCAGCCATGCACTTTGGCGGCGCCGATGAAATCCACATCCTGGGCGGTGTACAAGCTTTGGCCGCTCTGGCCTATGGCGCTGTGGGCATCTCTCCGGTGGATATGATCGTGGGACCTGGCAATGCCTATGTCGCAGAAGCCAAACGTCAGCTATTTGGGCTGGTGGGCATCGACCTGCTGGCGGGACCCACCGAAACGTTGCTGGTTGCCGATGACAGCGCCGATGCCGAAATGTGCGCGACCGACCTGCTGGGGCAAGCCGAACATGGACCGACCTCGCCGGCTGTCCTGGTGACGACCAGCCGCGACCTGGCGCAGAGCATCGAGGCCGAGATCGGCGCGCAACTGGAAAGATTGCCCACCGCCGACCTGGCTGGCCTGGCTTGGCGCGATTACGGCGAAGTCATCCTCTGCGACAGCCAGGCCGAGATGTTGGCAGTCGCGGACGACATCGCCAGCGAGCATGTGCAAATCCTCACGCGCGACCCCGATTACTTCTTGCAGAACATGAGCAATTATGGCGCGCTCTTTTTGGGCGCAGAAACCAATGTCGCTTATGGCGACAAGGTTAGCGGCACGAACCACACCTTGCCGACCAAAAAAGCGGCGCGTTATACCGGCGGGCTGTGGGTGGGCAAGTTCATCAAGACCGTCACCTACCAGCGAGTCAGCGAATCAGCCAGCCTGCTGCTCGGCGAATATGGCAGCCGCCTCTGTGCCCTGGAAGGCTTCATGGGGCACAAGGAACAATGCGATTTGCGCCTGCGGAGGTATGGGCGCGCCTAGTCCGCGGGCGATTCTGCAGCGTCCGCCGGCGTCAGATCAATCACGATCGTGCCAGCCATTTTGTCGTGCCAGGCTTGCTGGTCGTCATCCAGCCATGCCCAGATGAATCCCAACAAAAATAGCTGGCTGACGGTGTAGCCAAAACCATTGCGCAGCAGGGCGTCCAGCAAGCCGATGCGCTTGCCATTTTGTTTCACCACGCGCAGCTTGAAGAGTACCTTGCCCGGCGTCTGACCATTCAGGATGGTCATGAAAGCAGTCTGGTAGAGGGCGCTAATCAGCAGATTGAACAAGATTGTGGTTTGCTGAAAATGCCGAAAAGCCGCTGTGGCCGCCTCTTCATCGGCGTTGTACATGGCAGCTTGCAGCGGCGCGAAGCTATCTTTGGCCAGCAACACCAGCATGGTCAGGGCAGAGACGATAGCGGCATCGAGCAGCAGGGCGGTGAATCGTCTGGTCAAACCCGCCAGCTGTGGCGTAGTCTCGTTGGCCTCGACATGCGCAGGGGTGCCAGCGGCGGGCGGCTGCATATCGCGCAATTCTTCCTTCGCCCGCGCATGATCGGGGTCGAGCTCCAGCGCCTTCTGCAACAATTCGACCCGTTGCCCATGAGTACGAGCCGCCAACGAAGCCAGGTAATAGGCAGTCGCGCTGGGCTTTTCCGCCAATTCTTCGCTTGCCAGGGCGCGCGCCTCGTCCATGCGGAATTCGTCAAGCGCCCGCTGGATCGCCGCCAGTTTGTCCGCCATGCCTTGCCTTTGCCTGCGCCGTCGCCAGCCAATCATAACGCAAATCTCTGCGGCTGTGGTACGATATTGGCGCAATCGTGCGGGGTGGAAAAAGCGGTCCCATGCAAGAACTTCGCAAGCGAATCGGCAGCAGCAAAGCCGGCCGGCGCTTCATCGCCCAGATGCGCTTTTATAACGAAGGCGACTTTCGGCGGCTGCGTGGCTTCATGCGCAGCGGTTATTATGACCTGGCGTTGCTGCAAAACCCGGTCGAACGGCGACTGCTCGACTTGAAAGTGGCGCGGAGATTGCACGGGCGCTTGAAGGTCGCAGAAATCGAGATTGCGGAAGAGTATGCCATTCAACTCGTCATGCTTGGCGAAAACGGGTTGCGCCTGCGCCTGCGCCTGTGCGTAACCGAAAGCTACCCGCATCTGGTGACCGACTATTCGCTACAGCCACTGACGGAGCTCGTCAATGACCGTTGACACTGCCGCTGCTATGTTGCCACGCCTGCGCATCAATCCTGCGTTGGCCACGCGCATTCTGACCGGTTTCATCCGCGACAGCATCACCAAAGCCGGCATGCAGCGCGCGGTCATCGGCTTGTCGGGCGGCATCGACTCGGCTGTTTCAGCCTACCTGGCGGCGCAAGCCCTGGGCGCGGACAAGGTGCTGGCGGTGCGCATGCCCTACAAAACCTCGTCCGCCGACAGCCTGGCGCATGCCGAAGCCGTCATCGAAGACCTGGGCATCCCCCACTTGACCCTGCCCATCAGCGAAATGGCCGACCCGTTTATCGAGCGCTTCTCAGAAATGAGCCGACTGCGCCGCGGCAACATCATGGCGCGCTTGCGCATGATCACCCTGTATGACCAATCGATGGCCTGGGGCGGGCTGGTCATGGGCACGAGCAACAAAACCGAATTCTTGCTGGGCTACAGCACCATCTATGGCGACAGTGGCGTGGCTCTGCACCCAATAGCCGACCTCTACAAAGCGCAGGTGCGGCAACTGGCGCGTCATCTGGGTGTGCCCGGGGTCATCATCGACAAACCGCCCTCTGCCGACCTGTGGGTGGGGCAAACCGACGAAGACGAACTGGGTTTTAGCTATGATCAGGCAGACGCCGTCTTATTCCTGCTGGTCGATGAGCGCTACACGGTGGACGAAGTTGCGGCCGAGGGCTTCTCGCGCGAATTTGTGCAGCAAATCTGGGAACGGGTCAAAGCCAATCACTACAAGCGCACCATGCCCAATATCGCCAAGCTGAGCAAGCGCAGCATCGGGCACGACTTTCTCTACCTGCGTGATTATACCGGGCGCGCCGGACGCATCTAAATGCCTACATCCCGTTGACGCGCGTCGGCTGAATCTTGTAGATGACGCGCTGTTCCTTGCCCTTGCCTTCGGGGTTAAAGGAATAATAGTCGTCGTTGCCGGCATACATGCCCGAAAGCTTGTTGATGTGCGCCAGCGCCGCATCGCTTTCGTCAAACGCGACCACTTCGCCGCGGATCTCTGCCCAGTGGAAGTCATTCTGCGGGTCGACGACCAGCACGGTGACTTTGGGATTGGCGCGGATGTTGCGGTCTTTGCGGCGTCCAACCGCCGAGTTGATCCACACCTGGTCGCCCTCCAGGCTGGCCCAAACCGGCGTAACCTGGGGCTGTCCGTCGGGGTTGCTGGTGGCGAAGGCGACGATGAGCGGTCGCTCGAGCAGATCTTTGAGATTGTCTTGTATAACAGCCGACATGGGCAGTTTCTCCTTGGGCTGGGTTCAGGCTGCAGTGCCACGCATTCTAGCACGGCGAGGCAGCAAATGGGCGGCCTGTTCGGTGCGGAACCGTTGCGCGCAGGACGAAATTGCCGAAGCCCCGCCGCCCTACATGCGTTCGAGTTCCATCGCTGCGGTGCCGGCTGGCTGTTGGGTGAGCAGGCGCTGCAGCAATGCCGCCATATCCGCCTGTAGACGCAGCTTGTATTCGCGCGTTGCTTCGCCGGGCAGTTGTCCATTGAGCGTAAAATTGAATTGCTCGGGGATGCGCGCGCCAGTCTGCCCCAAATCGGGCTGCCAGGCATCCAGCAGCTGCCAACCTTCGCCGCGATATTGATAAAGCTCGAAGAGGATGTGCGCCTCGCCACTTTCGCTTTCAAAGCGGATTTCTAGGGCGATGGGCAGGGGCAGGTTCTGCTTTTCTATCGGCGACAGCGTGACGCGGCAGATGCGCTTTGCCAGCGACTCGATCTGCTTGCGCCGGGTCGCCTCGTCCTGCGTCTGCGCGCGCTGCAACAAACGATTCAGCTTTTCAATGACGCCGCGAGGCATCAAGACTTCGGTGCGGCTGATGCGCCCATAGATGTCGTATTGGATGCTGCGCATGGCTTTGACGCGCCAGCTGCCCATGACTTCCTTCTGCTTGCCCAACAGATGTTTGACGAGCACAAGCTGGTCTGGCGCTGTGGCTTCGCCCAGCAGGTTGTTCTGCGCGTGATACTGCCAGCTCTGCCGCCTGCCCAGCGTGGAATTCATGTCGTACCAGTTGTTGTGCGCATACGGCGGCTGCCAAGCATCAAATTTGGGTGGCTGGCGAAACAGCAAACGCAGCGCCAGGCTCAACAGCCACAGGCAAAATGCCAGCGCCGCCAGCAAGGCCAACAACGCCAGCAAGGCTGCTCCATAGTCAAGTTGGCTGTCATTCACGGCAATGCTGTCGCCCCGGAAGACGACTCGCCAGCCCAGCAGCGGAATGGTCAGCGAAAAAGGACCGCTGGTTGCTGTGCTGCTGCCGGCGCAGACCCCGCTGCCAGCGCTGGCTTGGTCTTTGTTGATGCGGAAGAGTTGTTCGTTGTCACGCGCGATGCGGCTGCCCGCCAATTCGTATTCGTCGATGCCGGCGGTTATGCGGAAGAAGACATCTTCGCCGGGCAGGTTCGCCAATGGCAGGCAAATATCAAAGTCGCGCGTTTCGCCTTCGGCCAGCGGGGGCAACTCTTCAATATAGGTGCTCTGTCCATTTTCGTGCTGGGTGATCACAATTTCAGTGGCGACAGTCCCCGCCGCGCCATGATTGCCGACCTCGAAGCTGACGATGGCATGCGCCAAATCATCGCTGTAACTGACTCGCGGTGGCGTTATGGAATAATTGCGCGGTCCCGCCTGCCCCATAGCGACGAAGCCCAAGAGCAACATGCCGAGCGCAAGAAGCCAGCGAATCATCTGCTCCAACCCCTTGCTCCTGTGCCCGCGATTCAAGTTGCTATGCACCGTACAACGCCGCCACATCATGCCCTACTATACTCGCAGAACCCCGCCATTCCAAATCTGCGCAGAAAGTCGCTTGTAGGTCCAATGGCATCAAAACAAAATCTCGCTATGACAGCGCCGAACTATACATAACTCAACACAGAGATTAAAGAGAGCGCAGAGAAAAAGTTCCATGTAACTTTGCGTGGCTGCCAGGGCACCCTCAGTACAACCATGAGTCCGACTGGCCAAAGCAAATGTTGTGCCCTCTGTGTCGCTGTGGAAAAATATACACGGGAATGCGCTTGCCCTGGTTGCCTCTAGCCAACCCCCAGCAGCAGCTCGGCGCATTTTTCTCCGATCATGATGCAAGGCGCATTGGTATTGGCGTTGACGATCGCGGGCATAATGGACGCGTCGGCCACGCGCAGCCCATCGATTCCATGCACCCGCAGCTGCGCATCAACGACAGCCAAGGCATCGTCTGCAGGTCCCATCTTGCAGGTGCCGGTCGGATGAAAAATCGTATCCAGATTGTTGCGGATGAATCGTCGCAGGTCCCTCTCGGAGCGCCGTGATTCGCCAGGCAGGTATTCGGCGCCGCGCCAGCGATCAAATGCCGGCGCCGCCAAAATCTCGCGTGATATGTTGATGCCCGCCAGCAGCACTTGCCTATCACGTTCGTCTGCCAGGTAGTTGGGGTCGATCAACGGGGTCGCAAATGGATCTGCCGAACGCAAGCTAACGCTGCCCAGGCTTTTTGTCGCGGCCACGCCCGGCGCCAGCATAAACCCATGCGCCTGCTGATCGGGTGGATAATCGATGCGCGGCAAGAAGATCAACTGGAGTTCGGGGATTTCCTCAGCCGGGTCGAGCTGGATGAAAGCGCCGGCCTCGCCCAGGTTGGATGTCCAAACGCCGCGCCGTTGCTTGTCATATCGTTCGCGCTCGGCTGGGTCGTGACTGCGCGCCACAGAAACGGGCTCGCGGGCAAAGTGACTGACGAAGACCCGCGCGTGGTCTTGCAGATTTTTCCCCACGCCGGGCAGATCTGCGGCAACATCAATGCCCAGGCTGCGCAGTTCGTCCGCTGCGCCCAAGCCAGAGAGCATCAATATCTGTGGCGAGTTGAGCGCGCCGGCACAGACGATGACTTCCCGCTCGGCTCGGGCTGCGTAGTTTCGCCCATTTTTTCGCCAGGCCGCGCCGATGCAACGGGTCCCGTCTATGAGCAGGTGGGTAACCTGGGCGAAGGGCAGGGCGGTCAAATTATCGCGCGGGAGAGCGGGCTTCAAGAACGCATCTGCCGCGCTGCAACGTTCGCCAGCCAGCTGGGTTAGCTGGTGCAGCCCAACGCCCGTCTGTTCGCCATCGTTGAAATCGCGGTTGTGCGCCAGGCCGGCTTGCTGCGCCGCATCCACGAAAGCCAGCGACAATGGATTGGGATCGACCGGGTCGCCGACATGCAGCGGTCCAGCCACGCCGTGAAAAGCCGATGCGCCGCGCGCTTGATTCTGCGATTTGATGAACAGCGGCAGCACATCGCGCCAGGCCCAGCCAGGATTGCCCAGACGCGCCCAGCTATCGTAATCGGACGGGCTGCCGCGCTGGTAGATCATGGCGTTGGTCGTGCTGGAGCCGCCGTACACTTTGCCGCGTGGCATTTGGATGCTGCGATTGTGGCAGTGCGCTTGCGGCGTGGTGACATAATTCCAGTCCAGCGCACCGCCTCGCAGGTCGCGCCAGGCCAATGGCACGCGGATATCCGGGTGGTCGTCCGGTCCGCCCGCCTCGAGCAGCAGCACGCGCAGCGCTGCCACTTCGCTCAAGCGGCTGGCGACAACACAGCCTGCCGAACCCGCGCCAATCACGATATAATCGTAGGTCATGCGCAATCCATTTGTGCGAATAGCTTGCGCCATTGTAACGACTTGTACATCTGTAGGCTATGCGCCAGCCGGCGGCCATGAGCACAGCAGCGCAAATCGACAATCTCATCAACGCGCTGTCTCAAGCGCAGCTGCAGCCCGACGCCTTCAATGAATATGCGCCGGGCAACCCCGACAACGCCATCCGCCGCGCCAATCTGGCTCTCTATCTGCGCGCCATGCAAATGCGAAAACCTGCGGCGCTGCTGCTGTTGGAAGCGCCCGGCTACCGGGGCTGCCGTTTGACTGGCGTGCCTGTCACCAGCCGCAGAATCTTGCTGGAGGGCAGCGAGGCGCTGGGCATGTTTGGGCGCGAGGCCGGCTTCCGCGATGTCGGCGATGTCGGCTTTGAGCGCATCTATGGCGAACAATCTGCAACCATTGTCTGGGGTGCGCTGGCCGAGATGCGCGCGCTGCCATTGATCTGGAATGCCTTTCCTTTTCATCCGCATCGCGCTGGAAACCCTCTCAGCAATCGCAAGCCACGCCAGGCGGAATTGGCGCTGGGCGCAGGCTATACCCGGCTGCTGCTGGCGATTTGGGCTTTCGAGCAAGTGATTGCAGTCGGCAATGTCGCGCATGCGTTGTTGCGCAAGCAGGGAATCGCGTGTCACAAGCTGCGCCACCCGGCACACGGCGGCAAGCAAGACTTTGTTGCGGGGCTGCGCGCGCTGCTAGCTGTCGGTTGATTGCGCTGCGGGCTGGGGCTGCGTTGTCTGGGCGCCAGCTTCTTCATAGACATCGGCGAAGTACAAATCATACGAACCGCGCTTGAGTCGCTGCAATTCCCGGCCCGCTTCTTGCCCGATATCCGAAAGCAAGGCAGTCTGCTGGGCCTGCGTCGATTCGAAATATAGCTCCAGGATGCGATACACATCGGGCGTCCCTAGCGGACTGCCAGTGATGTGCGCCACTTGCCGGCGCTGGATATGTGGCATGCGCTCGACCAAACCCAGAAAGTCTTGATACACATTTTCAAAAGCATCGGCGTCTTCTGGATGTCGAAACACAAGGATGAATTTGACCATGCCGCGCTCGTTGGCTGTGTATGGCGTTCCAGGTCATTTTCTACCACAAAGACAGGTTGGACTCAAAGGTCATAAAACGGGCGTGGAGTTTTGTGGAGTTGACTACCTTGCACGCCATCCCTCTGCCTCAGTTCCCCTCAAAAGAGGGAAGAACAGTCAATAGCGACATAGCGTTTTATTCGCACGACTTACTTTGTGAACCGTCTGTGGTTACAATCGTCCACAACCGCCGTTACTGCAAAGGTCAGCCCATGCCCCAGCTTCATGAACTCGCGCGCCTGCCCGATCAAGCCGACAACTGCGCCATCGCCATTCGCGACCTGCCGGCGGGCACAGCTGTCGCGCATGCAGGCAGCCGCTTCGCACTGAGCCACACTGTGCTCGAGGGTCATCGTTTTGCTATTCGCCCCATTTTGCGCGGCGCGGACTTGACTTCGTGGCGACAGCGCTTCGGCATCGCCACTGTCAACATTCAGCCCGGCGATTATGTCATCAACACGGGCGTGCAACAGGAATTGTCGCGGCGCAGGCTGGAATTCGCGCTGCCTGCCCGGCCGAACTTCGACAACTTGATCGCGCCCTACACTTTCGATGAAAGCGGCTTCACGCCCGCGCAGCCACTGTCGCTTCACAGCCAGCAGCGCAATTTCCCGGGCTATTTGCGGGCTGGCGGACGCGGCACCGGCACGCGCAATATGCTCGTCGTGCTGGGCACCTCGTCGTTGACGGGCAGCTTTGCGCGGGCTGTGGCAACGCGACTGGCGGGCATGACAGCCGACTTTGCCAATGTCGATGGCATCGTGCCGGTGGCGCATACCGAGGGCGGACACAGCGACCCCAACAACCGCGATCTATTGCTGCGCACACTGGCCGGCTTCATGACGCATCCCAATGTCGGCGCGGTTCTGGCCATCGACTATGGCAACGAAGCGATCACCAATGCCGCGCTGCGCGACTATATGCTGGCGAATGGCTATCCTTTGGACCAGGTGCGGCATCATTTCTATTCGCTGGGGCAGGGTTTTGCAGACGATGTCGCTTTCTGCCGCGACCTGTTGCGCGACTGGCTGCCGCTGGTCGACCAGGCTCAACGCAGCCCACAGCCTCTCAGCGCGCTGAAGATCGCTTTGCAATGCGGCGGCTCGGACGCATTTTCTGGCATCAGTGGCAACCCGCTGGCGGCTTGGGTGGCAAAAGAAGTCATCCGCTATGGCGGCGCTGCCAACCTGGCTGAGACGGACGAATTGATCGGCGCGGAGGCTTATGTGCTGGACAAGGTCGAGCGGCTGGAAACAGCGCGCGAATTCCTGCGCAAGATCGAACGATTCAAGGAATGGGTGGGCTGGCATGGCCAAACGGCCGAAGGCAATCCCTCGGGCGGCAACAAATACCGCGGCCTCTATAATATCGCGCTGAAGTCGCTGGGCGCGGCTGCCAAGCGGCATCCCGATGTTCCCCTGCACGCTGTCATCGACTACAGCCAGCCCATGACCGATGGCGGCTTTTACTTCATGGACAGCCCGGGCAACGATCTGGAAAGCGTGGCTGGGCAGGTCGCCAGTGGCTGCAACATGATCTTCTTTGTGACGGGCAATGGCTCGATCACCAACTTCCCATTCGTGCCGACCATCAAGTTTGTGACGACCACGGACCGTTACCAACTGCTCAGCCGCGATATGGATGTCAACGCCGGCGCCTACCTGGATGGCGAAGCGCTGGACGAGCTGGGCGCGCGCACCCTGGATTTGACAGTCGCTGTAGCCAGCGGGACACCGTCCGTCGGCGAACGAGCCGGGCATCATCAGGTGCAAATCTGGCGCGACTGGCAGCAGACTCGCCCCGCCAATGTCGCTGTCCTGCAGCGCAAATCTTACAGCGGCCAGCCCATCGCCATCCCCCCTGTCGAAGAACCCCCGCATATCGAACTCCCCGTATATGCGACCGAGCGCGGTTTGACCAGCGAGTTGGTGGGGATGATCTTGCCGACCAGCTTGTGCTCGGGGCAGATCGCGCGGATGACCGCCGAGAAGCTGAATGCGCTGGATATTGGGCGCGGCGCTGGCTTGTCGCATTTTGTGGCGCTGGTGCATACCGAAGGCTGTGGCGGCAGTGTCGTGCCCGAATACATCAATATGCAGCTGGGTTATCTGCAGCATCCAAAGCTGCGCCACATCCTGCTGCTGGAACACGGCTGCGAAATCACGCATAACAGCTATTTTCGCAGCCTGCTGGCAGAACGCGGCTTGGAGCCTGAAGACTTTGGCTGGGCGAGCATCCAGATGGACGGCGGCATCCAGGCGGTGATGGCGCGCATAGAAGACTTCTTCCGCGGGCGGCTGGCAAGCGACAAACCGCCACCACGCGCGCTTGCCGGGCTGGAAGCCATGCGCATCGGCTTGTTGACGCAGGGACATGTCCCCGAGCCCAGCGGTCGGGCGCTGGCAGAGCTTTGCGGGAATATCGTGGCGGGCGGCGGCACGGTCGTCGCCTCGGATAAAGACGCCGTCTTCGCGGGCAGTTTCGGGTCCAGGCTGGGTTTGCCGGCGCGACCGCAAGCGAGCCTGGCCTATGGTGGGCTGCCCGAGCGCGCAGGCTTCCACATCATGGCGAATCCACGCCGTCACTGGGCAGAGACACTGGCTGGCTTGGGCGCGAGCGGCGTTGAGTTGATCCTGGCGCATGTCGAAGGCAGCCCGCTGGCTGGGCATCCGCTGCTGCCGGTGCTGCAAGTGGGCGCTGGGCCGGGGGCGGGCGATTTGGACTCTGGCGCAGCAGACGATGCCGGACAACTGCTCAATCTGCTGGTGGCTGCGCTAAGCGGCGACTATATCCCGCGCCACCGGGTAACGAACTTGAACGACTTCCAGGTTACGCGCGGTATGGTCGGCGTGTCGTTTTGACGGGTTAGCCGCGTCGCAGCGACAATCCGCGCCAATAGTCGACGATGCGCTCGATCAAAATAGCTTCTGTGATCGTGGTGACATCAAACTCGATGATGTCTGGCAGCTCGCGGATTTGCCATTCGCGCTTCAAGTCGCCCAGTGCGCGGGCGCGTTCGGCTGGGTCATGATAGCGCGCGCCCAAGGTCAGATGCAGGCGTCGCAGGATCGAATCCAGCGATGCCACCAGGCAGATGATGACGCCATTGCGCCGCAGCTCGGGCACAGCGCCGCTGTTGAGCAAGGTGCTGCCAGCCACGCGGATCAATGCCCGGCGATGCAGCACGACTTGGTCCATGACCTGTGTCTCCAAAGCCTTGACGCGGCGCTCGCCATACAATTCGCGGATATTGCTGATGCTGTCGCCGGCATGCGCCTCGATTTCGTACTCGACATCGACCAGCGCAAGCCCCAGCCGGCGCGCCAATTCGCGGGCGATGCGCGGACGATTGGGCTCGAGGTAACCAGTCAGGATGAGGCTGAGGTCGCGGTGCAGCCCAGGATCAGCCCTGGCCATTGCGCCAACCCGGATACCAGGCATCCAGGATCGTGGGCAGGTCGCGCAAGGTGTGCAGCTGCGCCCATTCGTCTTCTATGCGCAGGCACTGTCCGCTGTTGTCACGATGCACTGCGCGCATGCCCACGCCCAAAGCGCCTTCAACATCGGCTACCCAGCGGTCGCCGACGAAGACGGTTTCTGTCGCTGATGTGCCCAGTTTTGCCAGTGCGCAATCGAATATGTGCGGATGCGGCTTGATGCGTCCGGTTTCGACCGCCGCAATGCGACAAGCTGGAAAGCGCTCCAGCAGCTCGTGCTTCTTCAGCTCAACATCGCGCATGGCCATGGGCTGCGAGGCATTGGTCACGATGCCCAGCAAGATGCCCGCGTTGGCCAAGACCTCGAGCGCCGGCGGCACATCGGGAAAGACGCGGCAGCCATCGACGCCTTGCCAATCATAGGCCTCTATCAGGTCGGCTTCAGCGAAGCCATTGCAATCTACGCCGACCGCAGCCAACGCATCCATGAGAATCTGTGGCATGTCTGGCGCGACCAATGTTTCGCCCGCCGCTTGCCAAGCCGCGCGATGCCGCCTGGAAAAAGTAGCGCCCAGCTTGTCGAGGCTGATGCGGCTGGCGATGCCTGCTTGCTGCAGCCAGTTGATGACATTGGGCAGGTAGCGGCGGTCAATCTGGGTCCAATCTGACCGTACGCCCCGCCAGTCGATCAACGTATCGTCCATGTCGAAGAGCACGGCGCGGAGCTTGTCTGCCATGCGATTCAGCCCCCAGCGCGTTTGGCTGCGCGTTTGGCGCGGCGTTCCAATGCCTTGCGGCGACGTTCTTCGCGCTTGGCTTCGTCTTCATTCCACGGGGTGGGTCCGTCCGATTGCGGCGGTGGCGCGGCCGCTTTGACTGGCTCGGGCGGTGCTTCAGCGACCGGCTCTGCGACCGGCTCCACTACTTCGGCGACTGGCTCGGGCAGCCCAAGCCCGCTTTCGCGCTTGGCGATGGCTTCGCCAGCTTCGTCAGCATAGATTTCATAATAATCGGCCGAGCGCATGGCATCGTTCAAGCGCCAGGTCAAGGTCGTGGCTTCCAAGCCGCTTTCAATAGTCGCATGGCGTGGCAGCCAGCCAGTTAGCTCGCGCAGGCGGCGGCTGTCGAGCAGGTTTGCCTTTGCCAGCAGTCGTTCGCGGTCGGTCGGCTGGCGCAGCATGGCAAACAGGCCGGGCTTGGCGAAACGCGGCGCGCCCAAGCCCAGTGATTGTGCCAGCGCAATGGCGAAGTCGTCCGGCGTGCAGGCAGAATCGCTGGCGGCTGTCACAATGGTCATGCCGTCGCTCGGCAGCTCGTTGCTTAGCAGCTCCAGCATCGCAGCGGCCAGGTCATCTTCGTGAATCCAACTGGCTGGTTTTGCTCCCGAAGGTGGCGTTGCCGAGCGCTTGATCATGTCGGCCAGCGCGGTTGTGGCGCAGCTGCTGCCACCATAGACATAGCCCGCCCGCAGGATGAAGCCGCGCAAACCACTCGCGCCCAACGCAGATTCTGCCGCTTGCAGGTGCTCGCCAGGCTGCCCGGCGCTGAGGGCGATCAGACGGTTGACGCCATGCTGCTCTGCGGCCTGCGCGACTGCTTGTGTCTGGGCGAGGATGCGCGCGCCTGCATCTGCATAATTGACATCCGCCTGCGGCACGCCCAGTATCGCCTGCGCAGTCGTATGCAAAATCGCGTCTGCCCCCGCCATGCGCAGAATGCCGCCGATTTCGCTGGCGCGTTGCAGATCGGGGAAAACCGGTAGCGCGCCCAATTGCCGGATAGCCAGCGCGCCCGCAGCGTCACACGCTGTGGCTGTCGTCCGGTAGCCATTTGCCTGCAAGGCTTTGACAGCTGCCAAGCCCGCGCTACTGTCGCCGCCGGTTACCAGGACACTCAATGCATCTGTCTGTTCTGCCATGGTTCGCACTTTCTGCGCCGCTGCTCTTTTGTCGCCAGTCTGCCACCCAGTATGCCACATGGAGAGGCGATTCGTCAGGGCTTTTCATCCGAACCTATTGACAGCCCGCGCAAGTCTGGCTAGACTGCACGCAACCGACTTGTTTTTCGGGGGCCTGTAGCTCAGTTGGGAGAGCGCCACAATGGCATTGTGGAAGTCAGGGGTTCGAGTCCCCTCAGGTCCACTTCAACACGGATACACGAACCGATCTGCAGAGGTGCCTTGCAGAAAATCCAGGACCGGGGGCGATGATGCAATCGGCAATTCAGCCTGAAGGGCAGGGTGCTCGCCTGGCGGTCCGCGTTGACGAAGCGCCGACCCATGTGGCGTCCAAAGCCGGCAGCGCGGAGTTGCCTGGCACGCTGCGCATCGGCATGGGCTTGGCGCTGCTATCTTTGGTTTTGGGCTGGCTGCCAGACGGCGGCTAAACTTTTCTGCGTGATATCTCATTGGAAAAAGGATGACCCTGTTTGTGGCAAAGCATAAGCGAAACCTTTGGGACGAACTGCTGGAGATGGGTCGGCGGATTTTGAAAGAGATCGACGATTTGCTTGACCCGCGAGCTCGTGAACCGCGCGAGCCAGCGCCCGTGCCTGTGCCCATCGGCAAGCGGCGCAAAGAAAGCGGCGGCGAATAATGCCAGAATTCTCGATCTTTGACGGCCACAACGATACGCTCCTGCGCTTTTATCAGAACGACGATGTAAGCTGCGGGGACTTCTTGCGTGGCATGGAAGGCGGCCATATCGACTTGCCGCGCGCGAAGCAGGGTGGCTTGGCCGGTGGCTTCTTCGCAGTCTGGACGCCCAATCTGGAAGATCGCATCGCCCCGGACAGCATGCCCGACACCAGCAAGCCCTATACGCCGCCGGCTGTCGAGCATGGCTATGCCCTGGCTGTGTCGCATCGCATGGCGGCCGACCTGTTTCGCATAGAGGCTGAGTCGAACGGGCAGGTCAAGATCGTGCGCGACGCCGACGAATTGCAATCCTGCATCGAAACCGGGGTCTTCGCCGCTATCCTGCACTTTGAAGGCGCAGAAGCGATTGATGCCGACCTCAATGTGCTGGAAGTGTTTTATCAAGCTGGCTTGCGTTCGCTGGGCATCGTCTGGAGTCGGCCGACCATCTTTGCGCATGGCGTCCCCATTGCCTTCCCGGCCTCGCCCGATATCGGTCCCGGGCTGACCGAAGCCGGCGTGCGCCTCGTCAAACGGTGCAACCAGTTGGGCATTTTGATCGACCTGTCGCACATGAACGAGAAAGGCTTCTGGGATGTCGCCAAGTTGAGTGATGCGCCGCTGGTCGCCACGCATTCCAATGTGCATGCGCTCTGCCCCATTTCCCGCAATCTGACCGACAAGCAGCTGGACGCCATCAAAGCCTCGGACGGCATGGTGGGGCTGAACTTCGCCACTGGCTTCCTCAACGAAGACGGCGCTTGGGACAGCGACCGTGGGTTGGATGTCATGGTGCGCCACTTTGATTATCTGGTGGAACGTCTGGGCGAAACGCGCGTCGGTTTTGGCTCGGACTATGATGGCGCGCGCGTGCCAGATGCGGTGGGCGATGCATCCATGCTGCCCAGGCTGACTGCCGCGCTGAAAGCCGCCGGCTATGATGACGCCCTGCTGCACAAGCTGGCGCATCAGAATTGGCTGCGTGTGCTGCGTAAAACCTGGAAATAGCGCCCGGCAGAGAGTTAAAGCCAGTTCACCAAATAGATCAAAGGCCAATCGCATCCCGACAAATGTAGGGCTACCAATCTGGTCGCCCTTTTTCGTCCCCCGTCCCGGGCCGTTCTCCCGCCATCTCTATGGCAGGCATCCCGTATCAACAGGGAAGGGTGACTTGACTTCGACAAGTCAACTTTTGCCGAATCATCGCCGAAGATCGCTGCGAAATAGCTTGTTCTCGCAGCGCGCTCCCCCTCCTCCTTGGCTTGCCGGGGAGGGGGCCGGGGGGTGGGGGTGGGGCTATTAGCGCTGCAGCTTCGTCAGCGCATCGCAGAATGGCTGCCATCCGCTCCAACTGCTCACGCGATCACAGGCTTCCTTAGCCGACATCGGCAATAAGGACGGCAAGTCTGGGTGCGCGGACGCCCCAAAAGCCAGCAGCACCCGATACCAATTGTGCCCGCCCTTTTGCGTCTGCGGGTCATAATTGTCCGCGAAATACGCCTCTGCCTGATCGACCAGCCGGTCCGGGACTTGATAGTCAGCCTCAGATGCCTGCGCCGGTACAGGCGTATTGGTCGGTACAGGCGTATTGGTCGGTACGGGCGTATTGGTCGGTACGGGCGTATGGGTCGGTACGGGCGTATGGGTCGGGAGTGGCGTACTGGTCGGGAGTGGCGTACTGGTCGGTGGTGGTGGCGGAACGGGCGTTTTGGTCGCTGGTGGCGGCGGCGGCGCGCTCTGATTCTGCGAGCTGCCCTGGCTGCCCCGCGTTCGTATCGTAACCTGCCGGCGCTTGATTAGCTCTGGAAGGCAGCCACCTTTGGTCGAGCGCGGTGGGCACCTGTAGACATGCATCGTGATGACATGATCGGTATCCGGTCGCAGATTGCAATACTTGACTGTAGAGCGAAATTGCAGATCGCGATGGAAGGCCGGATTCCAGGAATCAAGGTCGCTGGAAGCAGGTCCAACGGGTCCGACGGGCGCCAACACCCGGTTCGGGTTTCTGACCTCTCCACATCTTTTCCCCGTCAAAAACTTTGTGAAATACCACCGCTGGTTGGAACCCAGGTTAGGCGACAGAATTTCCAGCGTGATACTGCTCTCGGTAACCTGGAGCTGTCGGTATTGAATATCGCTGGGTATAGGCGTGGGCGCCGGCGGCGTAGTCACCGAGCTGCGGCTGAGGGAAGTGGGGATAATGTTCTGGTTCAGCCTCCGGGCGCGAATCGTGAAATGGTAGGTCGTGTTGGGCTTTACGGTTGAAAGGTTGGCGTTAAAATTGCCGATGATGAGATTGAGCGGGTCGGTATTCGTCTTGCCTCGCACGCCAAGCCTATGCTTTTCAAAGGTATTGCCGCCGGTCCTGATTTCAATTTCAAGCCATTCCGTGCCGGCGGGGATATTCGAAATATAGACATCGAACCAGTGCGGCTTAATATTCTCGATAAGAAGATTCAAGCGCTGTTGCGCGTCGGCTGGCGGAACCGCAGCCAGCAGCAGGAAAAGCGCGAGGACAATCACAATTGACGGCTTGCTTCGAAGTACGGCGACGATGGCGGTCACGATTCTACTCCTGTCTTATCTAATCGAGAATAAATCAAACCGCCGCAGGATAAGCGATTGACGGTCGCCTGTCCAACCTGAACTTCACTTTGCTTGTCATACGGCCACAGCGACGCCGCGCCCCAAAAGCGGAGCATATCAAGCGCAGCGCTTTTGCCGGGGAATCGCCGGGAAAGGGCGGCATTGCCAGCGGGAGTGGCCAGGGCAATCGCTTCAATACCGGCATCCCCGGTGACGAGCAAACTAAACTGATATGGTACCACCGAGGACACCGAGTGCACCGAGGAATGCGATTGATCAGAGACTTCGCGGCATTTTGTCGCAAAGTTTTTGGACGCAAAGGAAGTTAATCGGCAAAGGAGCGGCGGGCCCGCTCTATGTAAGCAGTGGATGTAGGAGAAAAAATGTCAAGAGAACCTAAACTCTGTGTCCTCGGTGTACTCGGTGGTAAAGAAAATTTTGAAGCGATTGCCCTGCTTCCTTGGCAGTTCGCGCTTTACAGCCCCCGCCGCCTATGCTAGACTGCGCGCCAATACGCCGGAGGCAAGCAGACATGAGAGCCAAAACAGCGATGGGTTTCGGGGTGACCCGCTCTTTGCTTATGTAGTCCATAGCGACTGCCAACCTCACGCTGCCTGCTCCGCTTCCTCACCTACTCACAACGTAATTTCCTCTGGCCTGACCCAGCCGTCGGGCCAGGAGTCGTTTGCCGCGCATAAGAATCGAACCTGTATCAACCGCTAAGGACGGGAGACCTGAGCATCATGTCTGAAACCTATCAACCACATGCGATCGAAGTGAAATGGCAGCAGCGCTGGGACGACAGCCAGCTTTATCGCGCGCGCGTCGACTGGAACAAGCCCAAGCACTATGCCATGACCATGCTGCCGTACCCTTCGGGCGATTTGCATATTGGGCACTGGTTCGCCATGACGCCATCCGATGCCCGCGCCCGCTGGATGCGCATGCGCGGCTACAATGTGCTTTTCCCCATGGGCTTCGATGCCTTTGGATTGCCCGCCGAAAACGCCGCCATCGCGCGCAATATCCACCCCTGGAAGTGGACCTACGCCAATATCGAACGCATGCGCGAACAGATGCGCAGCATGGGCGCGATGTTCGATTGGGAACGCGAAGCCATTTCTTGCACGCCCGAGTATTACAAGTGGTCGGAGTGGTTCTTCAAGAAGTTCTATGAAAACGACATCGCCTATCGTGGCTCGGCGCTGGTCAACTGGTCAGACACATTGCAAACTGTGCTGGCAAACGAGCAGGTCATCGATGGCAAGGACGAACGCACCGGGCAGCCGGTCGTCCAGAAGATGATGGAGCAGTGGTTTTTCGCCATCACAAAATATGCCGATGAACTGCTGAACTTCGCTGGTCTTGACTGGCCCCCGCCCATCAAAATCATGCAGACCAACTGGATCGGCCGCAGCGAAGGCGCGCGAGCTACCTTCCATACCGAGCGCGGCGCTCACCCGATCGAGATCTACACAACCCGCCCAGACACCCTGTGGGGCGCGACCTTCATGGTGCTGGCGCCCGAGCATGAACTGGTCGCCCAAATCACGACAGACGAGCGGCGCAAGGCTGTCGAGGCTTATGTGCAAGCGGCGGCGGCGCGTACCGAAGTCGAGCGCCTGTTTGGCGACCGCGAAAAAACCGGCGTCTTCTGCGGCGCTTATGCCATCAACCCGGTCAACGACGAACGTGTGCCAATCTGGATCGCCGATTATGTCATGATTACCTACGGCACGGGCGCGATCATGGCAGTGCCCGCCCACGATCAGCGCGACTTTGAATTTGCCCGCGCCCATGACTTGCCTATAAAAGTGGTCATCCAGCCCGCCGGCAGCGCAGAGCCGCTCACAGCAGCCACCATGCGCGAAGCCTACGCTGGTCCCGGCACGATGGTCAATTCCGATGCCATGGATGGCAGCGTCAGCTCCACCGCCAAGGGACGAGCGAATCCGGCCATCAAGCGCGTCATCGACTGGCTGGAAGCGACCGGCAAAGGGCAAGAATCGGTCAACTACCGCTTGCGCGATTGGCTGATCAGCCGGCAACGATATTGGGGCTGCCCGATCCCTGTTGTGTTCCGCAATGGCGAGGTGGAAGCAGTGCCCGATGCCGAGCTGCCGGTCGAGCTGCCCGACGATGTCGACTTTGTGCCCACCGGCCGCAGCCCGCTGACCTATCACGAGCCCTTCTTCAAGGTCGACGACAACACACGCCGCGAAACCGACACCTTGGATACGTTCATGTGTTCCAGCTGGTATCAGTTGCGTTATCTGTCGCCGGATTGTGATGACGCGCCCTTCGATGCCGAAGAAGCGGCCTATTGGCTGCCGGTGGATGTGTATACGGGTGGCGCGGAACACGCGGTGATGCACCTGCTGTATACGCGCTTCTTCAGCAAGGCGCTGCGAGATATCGGCGTATATGACGCGACCGCCGCTGCCATGCGCCGCCATGGGCGCGACCCGGCTGGCGCTTTTGACGAACCCATGACTTTGTTGCGCAATCAGGGCCAGGTGCTGGGTGGCGAGCAGCAGGGACACTTCGTGCTGTGCAGCGGGCGCAAAGTCGGCGAGACCTTGCAAGCCGATCGCATCGAGGTGGTTGGCTGGAACGAGGTGCCGGCGGGTTTTGAGGGCGTCTTTGGCGAGATCGCGCGGCGCACAGAGAATATCTTGCGCATCGACATGGCTGGCGTCACCCAATTGGTCGAAGTTAGCCCACAAGCCGAGATACTCATCCCCGAGATCGCGGGCGCGAACAACATCAACCAACTGCGCCAGCACCTAGAAATCCAACGCATGTCCAAAAGCAAGGGCAATGTGGTCAATCCAGATGAATTGGTGGCGCGTTATGGTGCCGATGTGGTGCGCTGTTACCTGATGTTCAATTTCGACTGGCAGAAAGGTGGTCCCTGGAACGAGAACAACATCAAGGGTCCGCAGGGCTGGCTGCATGATATCTGGGATATCGCCACGGCTGGCGAACCCGCTGGCGTTGGCGATGCGGCTGCCGAGCGCGATATCATCCGCAAGCTGCACCAGTGCATCGCTGTGGTCGACCGCGGCCTGGAAAACTTCCATTTCAACACCGCCATAGCCGAGCAGATGAAGTTCAAAAATGCGCTGAAAGATGCCCTGCGGCGCGATTGCCTGGGCGCGGATTCCTGGCGCGAGATTATGAACGCTGCGGTCCGCCTGCTGGCGCCATTTGCCCCGCACCTGGCTGAGGAACTGTGGGCGCGGCTGGGCTGGGAATACAGCGTGCACACCCAGCCCTGGCCCCAATATGATGCCGAGCTGGCGCGCGAAGAGTCTGTCGATCTGGTAGTGATGATCAACGGCAAACCGCGTGAAACCATCGGCGTAGCGGTGGATATCGAGCAGGGGCGGGCGGAAGAGCTGGCGCTGGCCAGCGCAGCAGCCCAACGCAGCCTGGCCGGCAAGTCGCCGCGCCGCGTCGTCTATATCCCGGGCCGCAATGGCACAGACCCGAAAGTGAATATCGTGGTCTAGGGGTCACCATAGCGCCAAGGTCGTCAAGCGCTATAAGCAGAGCAATCGCATCTGATATTTTTACCACCGAGTGCACCGAGTACACCGAGGACACTGAGGACACTGAGAATTTCCGCAGTTTCCAAAATACAAGGTGTTGCTGGCGGGGTGTTTGCCCTGCTGTGTCTGCGCGCAGCGCCGAAAAGCCCACACGAGTCTGCAAATTTGCGTGGACGATCCCAGGCTCGCTTCCATATTTTGCTTGATTTACGCGGACTTCTTGATGTTGATGATTCTGCTGCGATTCCTCTGGCGGTATATCCCAGCTGTTACCCAAAGAAGAAAACGGCAATCACCGTAGCTCTCCCCATATATGGCATTCGCGGACCAGGCAGTCTAGACTTGGACGCCTGCAGTTTGTAGACTATAGTATGCAGAAGTCTGCAAGTCGAATGCAACTTCCTGAGATAAAGGAGAAGCACGATGAAAGCCAGATTGATTGTTACCTTCGTCATTTTTGTCTTGGCGCTGGCGTTTGTCAGCGCGCAAGGTGGCAACACAGCGCTTATCAACCAATTGCAGGTCTACCAGGCAGAAAGCCATCACGGCAACGCCCATGTCGAGCGCTGGACGCGCGCATTGGCCGCGCTGGGGCATGGCAGCCACGCCAACCCGATGTCCGCGGACGAAGCGCAGACCTATGCCAACCGAGGCTGGCGCCGCTGGGACCCGGTCGTGACCGCCTTGCGGCAGCTGGAAAACTCACAGCCGCAACCGACCCAAGTACCGCAGCCGACCCAAGTACCGCAGCAAAGCCAGAAACAACGCAATAATGGCGGCAACCCCTGGGATACCGCCTATGGTCCAAGCTGGGTGGATGGCACGAACTGCTTCTGGTGGGTCGATACCGAAACGGTCAAGGTGCGCGAATTCTCCACATTTAATGCCTGGACTGGCGCGACCTACGATGGCGACGAACCGCCAGCCTGGATCAATGCGCAAGGCTCCTATTTGGCCAGCGACATCAATGCTCTGCCCGCCGCGATCGAATTCCAGATCGGCAACGATGCAACCTACCGCGTGACTCGCTTCTACGGCCGCTACCCTGCCTACAGCATCAAGGAATATATTGATATGTGGGTGGACACGACAGCAAGCTATGCTGACGATGCCGCCGCTTGCGCCGCCGCTCACCTGCACTTTACGCCCGAGGGCAACTTCAGGTAGCGATGGCAAGCGCCTCGACAGATTCGGCAAGCTCCCTTGCTTCCTTGTGGCAGAAGGGAGTTTGCGATATACTGTGTCATAGATTGAAATGAGAGGAGGGCATCATGCAAAACGGAATCATGGATATTGTCGTCGAATACTGCGCCACTTGAGGACACCAACCCAATGCCGTCAGTCTGACGGACGAAATCTTGAACGAACGGGAAATCGAATACTTCATCAGCAGCTGGAAACTTGTTCCCGGCAGCGGCGGCGTGTTCGATGTCTGGGTCAATGGCGAGCGCGTCTTCTGCAAGAAAGAAGTCGGGCGTCATGCCGAGCCGGGCGAGGTCCGCGCCGCTATCAACGCAGCGCTGGATAAAATCCGCCCCGCCGATGTAGAGATGGCCGCCAGCTAGGCGCAGTTGCGCGACACAGCACAAAGACCGTTCCGACAGCCTTGCGTTGTGGAGCGGTCTTTTTGATTTGCTTGACATTAAGGTTGAGTTCGTTCTATCATGAAGTTGCAGTGCTTGGCAATTTGACCGATCTCCAAAGCGAAGGAGGAACAAAATGAAAAAGTATACTGTTTTGGCAATTTGTGTAATCGGCTTGCTGGCGCTGGGCAGCGGGCTGGCGATGGCGCAGGACGATGGACATATCGTTGCGCGCATCATGGATCGCGGCGAAATGATCTGCGGCGTAAACACGGTGCTGCCGGGCTTCGGCACGCAGAACGATGCCGGCGACTTTGTCGGGTTTGATGTCGATATTTGCCGCGCTGTAGCTGCCGCTGTGCTGGGCGATGCCGACGCTGTGGCTTTCCGCCCCTTGACCGCTGCAGAACGCCCGACTGCGCTGGCTGGTGGCGAAATCGACATGCTCAGCCGCAACACGACCTGGACACTCAGCCGCGATACCGAATGGGGCGCCACTTTTGGTCCCACGACTTTCTATGACGGGCAGGGTATTATGGTCAAGGTGGACTTCGGCGTCACCAACCTCGCCGAACTTGCCGAAGAGAGCGTCACCATGTGCGCCACGGCCGGCACGACCACCGAGCTCAATATCACCGACACGGGCAACCGCCTCAATGCCGATTGGGAATTGAACACCTTCCAGGACTTTGACGCGATTATGGACGCCTATGAAGCCGGCGCTTGCGATGCCTTCACGAGCGATGTGAGCAGCCTCGTTTCGCGCAAAGCGACATCGGTCGATCCAGCCGCGCATCTGATCTTGCCGGAAGTGATCAGCAAAGAGCCGCTTGGTCCCGTCAGCCCGCAAAGCGATGCGACCTTCGCCGATATCATCCGCTGGACAGTTTGGGGTCTGGTGAGCGCCGAAGAGATGGGCATCGACAGCATGAACATCGGCGACTACATGGATAGCGAAGATGCTGGCATCGGCCGCCTGCTCGGCCTGGGCGACAATGTCGCTGGCGAATACCTGGGCATCAACGACGAGTTCATGGTCGATGTGATCAGCCAGGTCGGCAACTATGCCGAGATCTTCAATCGCCACCTGGGTCCAGATACGATCTTTGGTCTGAACCGCGGTGTCAACGCGCTTTGGACAGACGGCGGCTTGCTCTACGCAGCTCCCTTCCGTTAGATCGAAAGCCGGTCTTCACCAGGCAAGTTGAAATAC